>NZ_VMMT01000037.1:0-3493 GCF_013277355.1 Streptococcus sp. 1343 | reverse complement strand
TTCTTTTGTTTTAATGTTTTTATCAAAAATTTTTTTTTTTTTTTATTTATTTTGTGTGGTATTTTTTGAAAAGGTTAATTGAATAAAAGGGGATTTTTTACCTTTTTATTTTACTAAAGACTTTATCACATTCTGATTAAAAAAAAAAAAAAAATAAATTTTTTTCCTTGCAAAATTCGGGGGGGGGGGGGTGGTATAATTATTACTAGACTGTATATTCTTCATAGGAGGTACAGTGGGGTAAATAGTCGTAAGTTGCTATTTATATATTATTGTCAATCGAAGAGGAAAATGACATGTTCTCTTCAATCATATCTTTAAAGGAGAAAGAGTTATGGATTTTAGAAAGTCTAACAGAGAAAAGGTCTTCCGTTACTCCATTCGTAAGTACCACTTTGGTGCCGCCAGTGTCGCGGTTGCCGCATTGATGTTTTTAGGAGCACGAGCTAGTGTTGTTCAGGCGGATACTACAGTAAATGCTACAGAGGTGTCTCTTGAGAGTTCTGCACCTAAATCGGATCCAGCTGCGGAGGGGACTAGTGAAGCTTCTACTGCTAAAGTAGACAAAACGCAGTTGCAAGCATACTATGATAAACTTACTAAACTGCTTGCGGAAAGCGATTTACAGGGAGAAACTGCTGAAAATGCTAAAACTTTACTGAGTGAGGTGAAGGATTTACTTTCAGATGACAAAGCAAGCTCGGAAACTGTTTTAAAAACAGAAAAAGTTCTTGAGACAACGATTGCTGGAGTTGAAAAAGCTCTAGCTAAAAGAACTGAAGATGCAACAGCAACTAAACCAGAAAGTTCGGAAAGAACTGCGACTCCTAGCGGAGAAAATAGGGAAGTTTCAACGGACACAGAGACAGTCGCTGAAAAAGAGAAACTTAAATTGGAGGTGGATAAATTAACACAAGCCGTCCAAGCCTTGCCAACTCATGAAACGACAACAGATGTTCGTAGCAAAGCAAACGATGTCTTGGTAAGCGGACGTGCACTGTTGGATGCACAGAATGTTTCCTTGAAAGATATCGAAGACATGACGGCTACGACTAAGCGTATGTATCTTTCTGTTATGAACGCTAAAACTCGCTTGGCATCAGGACGCCGTGACTCACGTAATAATCGAAGAATCCCAAGAGGAATTCAATTTAGGGCGGAAGTTGCTTATGACAATGGTTCTAATGCAGAAGCAAATGGTCATTCTGACCTTGCTATTCTGCATTCTGTAGCAGGCGACACGGATAAAAACTCCGCCGCATATAAAGTCGGCGATATTATGGAATACAAGATTAAGTACAACAGAGATGCTAATGGAAAGATCATTTCACTAGACTGGCTTCTTTACTTTAATGATCATGCCAAAAATTTATACAATGCCTATGGCACTGATGAAGGGGCTGTTTATAGAAACTATTTTCAAATCCCCAAAGAAGTGGACATGCCAACTAGCATCACGCGTTTGAAATATAAGATTCCAGATAGAGGGCGACTTGTTGGTGGTCGATACAGGTTTGATTCACCAGATGGTACATTTCTCCATGATACGGTAACGTTTGACAATCCTCAACCGGCTAAAGCAGGAGGATTAACATTGGATAATGCTTCAACTTATTCGCTAACCAATGGTTGGGATAGCGTGATAACTGGACGTGGTAGAGATAATCTTAAACGAAATATGAATACGTATTTTAAAGGTGCAGCTTCTGATGCTTCTTGGGAGACTCGAGACTTATTGAATGCTGCGGCTATAGATGAGGTGCGTACGATTTGGGATCGTTCGACTACGGGGTCAAATAAAAACGATGCTTATGTATTCAGATTTACAACAACCGTTTCTCCAGCTACTACTAACGAGCAGTTGGCGAGTATGAAATTAGTGATGGGGATGATGCGAAGTGCAACTGTTGGTGCTAATTCCGCTTTTATTAACGTTGCATCTAATCCTGTGAAATTGTGGCAGTCTGATATTTACACTCCAACAGCGAAAGATCAAACTGTAAAAGTTGGTCAAAAACCAGATGCGACAAAATCAATTGGAAACTTAAACGAACTTCCACAAGGAACAACAGTTGAGTACAAGAATGCAGTAAATACACAAACCCCAGGGGAACAACAAGCAATAGCGGTTGTAACTTACCCAGACACATCTAAAAAAGAAGTTCCAGTAAAAGTAATTGTTGAAAAAGAAACAGCGCTAACTAAACCAGTTATCAATACAGACTTGACAGGTAAAGCTAAGACAACGGATCCAGTTGAAGTTACAGCTGATCCAGGTACTACAATTGAGTTGTTCGACAAAGACGGCAACAAGATTGGTGAAGCTGTAGCAGGTGAGAATGGTAAAGCAACTATCACACCAACAGCACCCATTCCAGCAGGTAATGTAACAGCTAAAGCAAGTAAAAATGGTAAAACATCAGAAGTAAGTGATAGAAAAGTTGCGACCCCAGTTGTACCAGAAAAAGCAATTGCGCAACCAACAAAAGAAGGCGACAAATCGGTTACAGTAGCTGTTCCAGCATCAAAACCAGATACAATTTATGTTACTGTTCAAGGGAAAGCAACGAATCTTAGACTGCAACCAGATGGTACATATAACTTTACTAAGAACGATGCAAATGCTACGTTAGTGAACAACCCAGATGGTACTGTAACATTGAACTTACCAGAAGGTAAGACATTGAATGCAGGAGATCGTATCGTAACTCGTACTCAAAATGATGATCCAAGTAATAGATATGGAGCAGTAGCATCAGCAGAAGACCAAACATACCCACAATTGAACCAACCAGACAAGGTTACAGTTGTTAATCCTACTAACTTGAAAGATGATGAAAAAGCAGCTGTAAAAGCAGCCGTTAAGAAAGCAAACCCATCAGTTGTAGAGTCAGAATTAGAAGTTGATGGTCAAGGTAATGTTACTTATAAACATAAAGGTGCAGGAGTAAACGTTGCTTCTGAGATTGCAACTCTTAAGTTGACAGACACTGTTGAAAGAGATACCACAGCGCCAGCTAAACCAGTTGTAGAAACAGATTTAACAGGCAAAGCCGGCACTAAAGATCCAGTTGAAGTAACAGCAGAACCAGGATCTAAGGTTGAGTTGTTCGACAAAGATGGCAACAAGATTGGTGAAGGTACAGCTAACGACGAAGGCAAAGCAACCATTACACCAACGAAAGAACTTCCAGCAGGTGGCGTAACAGCTAAAGCAACAGATCCAGCCGGAAACGTATCAGAAGCAAGTGAACCAAAAGAAGCAACACCAGCTAAAGATACCACAGCGCCAGCTAAACCAGTTGTAGAAACAGATTTAACAGGCAAAGCCGGCACTAAAGATCCAGTTGAAGTAACAGCAGAACCAGGATCTAAGGTTGAGTTGTTCGACAAAGATGGCAACAAGATTGGTGAAGGTACAGCTAACGACGAAGGCAAAGCAACCATTACACCAACGAAAGAACTTCCAGCAGGTGGCGTAACAGCTAAAGCA
>NZ_VMMT01000036.1:0-40433 GCF_013277355.1 Streptococcus sp. 1343 | reverse complement strand
CAGCTAAACCAGTTGTAGAAACAGATTTAACAGGCAAAGCCGGCACTAAAGATCCAGTTGAAGTAACAGCAGAACCAGGATCTAAGGTTGAGTTGTTCGACAAAGATGGCAACAAGATTGGTGAAGGTACAGCTAACGACGAAGGCAAAGCAACCATTACACCAACGAAAGAACTTCCAGCAGGTGGCGTAACAGCTAAAGCAACAGATCCAGCCGGAAACGTATCAGAAGCAAGTGAACCAAAAGAAGCAACACCAGCTAAAGATACCACAGCGCCAGCTAAACCAGAAGTTAAGACAGACTTGACAGGTAAAGCCGGCACTAAAGATCCAGTTGAAGTAACAGCAGAACCAGGATCTAAGGTTGAGTTGTTCGACAAAGACGGCAACAAGATTGGTGAAGGCGTAGCTAACGACGAAGGTAAAGCAACCATTACACCAACGAAAGAAATTCCAGCAGGTGGCGTAACAGCTAAAGCAACAGATCCAGCCGGAAACGTATCAGAAGCAAGTGAACCAAAAGAAGCAACACCAGCTAAAGATACCACAGCCCCAGCTAAACCAGTAGACCCATCAACTAAGGATACAGACAGCGATGGCTTGACTGATAAGGAAGAAGTAGAAAAAGGAACAGACCCTACTAAAGCTGATACAGATGGCGATGGCTTCACAGATAAAGAAGAAGTAGATAAGGGAACAAATCCGAAAGATCCAAACTCGAAACCAGAATCTAAACCAGTAGGTCCATCAACTAAGGATTCAGATAGTGTTAAAGATCTATCAGTAACATCAGTTAAAGATCCAAGCAACTTGACTGATGCAGAAAGAGCTAAGGTAGCCGAAGAAGTTAAGAAATCTAACCCAACTGCAACAGATGTTAAAGTAGGTAAAGATGGAACAATAACTGTAACCTTCCCAGATGGCTCAACAGCAGTAATTCCAGCAGCTAAAGCAGTTGAGAAAGCTAAAGATGCAGATAGTGTTAAGGACCCGTCAGCAACACCAGTTAAAGATCCAAGCAACTTGACTGACGCAGAAAAAGCTAAGGTAGCCGAAGAAGTTAAGAAATCTAACCCAACTGCGAAAGATATTAAGGTAAACAAAGACGGATCAGTAGTTGTAACCTTTGAAGATGGTACTACATCTGTTATTCCAGCAGATAAGACAGTCAAGAAATCAGATAGTTCAGTAGCAGTTAATCCAGCTACCAACCAAGATTCACCTGCTCAAGCACCAGCTGAGAAAGCAGGAGCGAAAGAATTGCCAAATACTGGTACAGAACAATCTAGCGCTTCACTTGCTCTAGCACTTCTTGCAGCAGCAACAGGGGGACTCCTTATCGCGAAAAAGCGCAAGGAAGAAGAGTAAGAAATTACTTTGATAAAATAATTCATAGGATAAACATTCTGTAAATTTAACGAAAATAGATTGGAACACTATGTTCTAGTCGCCCCCAAAAGGATAGCATCTCCGAGAGGAGATGTTATCCTTTTTTTACTAGTGAATCAAATGATATAGTGGATTGAATTTATAATAGCACGGTAAGCGCGTCATAACAAGGTATCTATCATTCATGGAGTTCCTCCTGTATACTATTCGTAAAGTAAAACTATTGGAAGATATTTTAATGCCACAACCTATTGTTCCTGTAGAGATTCCACAATCTCGAAATGATAGAAGAGCTTTTGGATAAGGTGTTGCTCTATGACAATTCATCTATCTAGCCTAGGGCAGGTCTATCTCGTGTGTGGGAAAACGGATATGAGGCAAGGCATTGATTCACTGGCTTATCTCATTAAAACCCACTTTGAATTAAATCCCTTTTCAGGTCAAGTCTTTCTCTTTTGTGGTGGACGTAAAGACCGCTTTAAATCCCTTTACTGGGATGGTCAAGGATTTTGGCTACTATATAAACGCTTTGAGAGCGGCAGACTGACTTGGCCCAGTACAGAAAAGGATATCAAAGCTCTCACGCCTGAACAAGTAGACTGGCTTATGAAGGGCTTTTCTATCACTCCCAAAATAAATTCATCAGAAAGTCGTGATTTCTATTGAAAGACGGGCATCTGGNNNTGGACTCTTTTAGCCTAAGAAAAACGTGGACTGATTTTGTGTTTGGATTATGACCTTGAACGACATGCTTTAAAAGTTAGTTGAACCGCCGTATGCCGAACGGCACGTACGGTGGTGTGAGAGGGGCTAGAGATTATCCCCTACTCGATATTTTTTTCGTATTTCATAAACATTTCATATTTGGGTTTTATAATAGTCTTACAAATATGGAGGTGACAAATGAATCCAATCCAAAGATCTTGGGCTTATGTCAGCAGAAAACGACTGAGAAGTTTTATTTTATTTCTGATTTTATTGGTCCTATTGGCTGGAATTTCAGCCTGTTTGACGCTGATGAAGTCCAACAAAACAGTTGAAACCAATCTTTACAAATCACTCAATACATCTTTTTCTATTAAGAAGATAGAAAATGGTCAGACTTTCAAGTTGTCGGACTTATCATCCGTGAGCCAGATTAAGGGACTGGAACATGTCTCTCCTGAACTCGAGACGGTCGCAAAACTAAAAGACAAGGAAGCAGTGAGTGGCGAGCAGAGCGTGGAGCGTGATGATTTGTCAGCTGCAGACAAAAACTTGGTCAGCTTAACGGCTCTTGAGGATTCATCCAAGGATGTGACCTTTACCAGTTCGGCCTTCAACCTAAAAGAAGGGCGACACCTTCAAAAAGGGGATTCCAAGAAAATCCTGATCCACGAAGAGTTGGCTAAGAAGAACGGTCTTTCGCTTCATGACAAGATTGGCTTGGATGCTGGTCAGTCTGAATCTGGAAAAGGACAAACAGTAGAGTTTGAGATTATCGGCATCTTTTCTGGTAAAAAACAAGAGAAATTCACAGGCTTGTCTTCTGACTTCAGTGAAAATCAAGTCTTTACAGATTATGAAAGTAGCCAAACCCTTTTGGGCAATAGTGAAGCTCAAGTCAGTGCAGCACGCTTCTATGTAGAAAATCCTAAGAAAATGGACGGACTCATGAAGCAGGTAGAAAACTTGGCCTTGGAAAATCAAGGCTACCAAGTCGAAAAGGAAAACAAGGCTTTTGAACAAATCAAAGACTCAGTGGAAACCTTTCAAACCTTCCTGACCATCTTCCTTTATGGGATGTTGATAGCAGGAGTAGGGGCCTTGATTTTGGTCTTGTCTCTCTGGTTGAGAGAAAGGGTCTACGAAGTGGGGATTTTACTAGCACTTGGAAAAGGCAAGAGCTCGATCTTCCTACAGTTCTGTTTAGAGGTAGTTTTGGTATCTCTTGGTGCCTTGCTTCCAGCATTTGCTGCAGGCAACGCCATCACATCCTACCTACTCCAAACTCTACTAGCAAGTGGAGAGCAGGCAAGCTTACAAGACACGCTAGCCAAAGCAAGCAGTTTATCAACCAGCATCCTATCTTTTGCAGCATCCTATGTTTTTCTAGTTCTGCTTAGTTGCTTATCTGTAGCCCTTTGTTTCCTATTCTTATTTAGAAAAGCGCCGAAAGAAATTTTATCATCTATTAGTTAATACTCTTTGAAAATCTCTTCAAACCGCGTTAGCTGTATCTGCAACCTCAAAGTTGTGCTTTGAGCAACCTACAGCTAGCTTCCTAGTTTGCTCTTTGATTTTCATTGAGTATAAGAAGGAGAAATCATGACTTTATTACAATTACAAGACCTTAACTACCGTTATAAGAACACTGCTGAGGCAGTCCTATATCAGATCAATTATCATTTTGAACCTGGGAAATTTTACAGTATTATTGGGGAGTCAGGAGCGGGGAAATCCACTCTCTTGTCCCTACTTGCTGGTTTAGATAGTCCTGTTGAAGGTTCGATTCTTTTCCAAGGAGAGGATATTCGTAAGAAGGGGTATTCCTACCATCGTATGCACCATATTTCCCTGGTATTTCAAAATTATAACTTGATAGATTATCTTTCTCCACTGGAAAATATCCGCTTGGTCAACAAAAAGGCAAGCAAGGATACACTGCTTGAGCTTGGTTTAGATGAAAATCAGATCAAGCGGAATGTTCTCCAGTTATCAGGTGGTCAACAGCAACGTGTTGCCATTGCTCGCAGTTTGGTCTCAGAAGCTCCAGTTATTCTAGCTGATGAGCCAACAGGAAATCTGGATCCTAAAACTGCTGGAGATATTGTCGAACTGCTCAAATCACTTGCCCAGAAAACAGGTAAATGTGTCATCGTCGTAACCCACAGCAAAGAAGTGGCACAAGCATCAGATATTACACTTGAGTTGAAAGATAAGAAACTGACTGAAACTCGAAATACTACGAAATAATACGAACTTTTTCTGTTCAAACTATAAAATAGAATAAAATCTAGAAAGGGAATCTATGTTACACAACGCATTTGCCTATGTTACAAGGAAGTTTTTCAAATCGATTGTCATCTTCCTGATTATTCTCCTCATGGCGAGCTTGAGTTTGGTCGGCTTGTCAATCAAGGGAGCTACTGCCAAGGCTTCTCAGGAGACCTTTAAAAATATCACCAATAGCTTCTCCATGCAAATCAATCGTCGCGTCAACCAAGGAACGCCTCGTGGTGCTGGGAATATTAAGGGTGAAGACATCAAAAAAATCACCGAAAACAAGGCCATCGAGTCTTATGTCAAACGTATCAACGCTATCGGAGATTTGACTGGATATGACCTCATTGAAACGCCAGAAACCAAGAAGAATCTCACTGCTGATCGTGCCAAACGTTTTGGAAGTAGCTTGATGATTACAGGTGTCAATGACTCCTCTAAAGAAGACAAGTTTGTCTCTGGTTCTTATAAACTAGTCGAAGGAGAGCACTTAACCAACGACGACAAGGATAAAATCCTCTTGCACAAGGACTTGGCAGCCAAACACGGCTGGAAAGTAGGGGACAAGGTTAAACTGGACTCTAATATCTACGATGCAGATAATGAAAAAGGAGCCAAGGAAACAGTTGAAGTGACAATCAAGGGACTCTTTGATGGTCATAATAAGTCAGCAGTAACCTACTCACAAGAACTTTACGAAAACACAGCTATTACAGACATTCACACTGCTGCAAAACTTTATGGATACACAGAAGACACAGCCATTTATGGGGACGCAACCTTCTTTGTAACAGCAGACAAGAACTTGGATGATGTTATGAAAGAGTTGAATGGCATCAGTGGTATCAACTGGAAGAGCTACACACTCGTTAAGAGTTCCTCTAACTACCCAGCTCTAGAGCAATCCATTTCTGGTATGTACAAGATGGCCAACCTCCTCTTCTGGGGTAGCTTGAGCTTCTCAGTCCTTCTCCTTGCACTCTTGCTTAGTCTTTGGATCAACGCCCGTCGTAAGGAAGTGGGCATTCTCCTCTCTATCGGTCTTAAGCAGGCAAGTATCTTGGGGCAATTCATCACCGAATCCATCTTGATTGCAATTCCTGCTCTTGTTTCTGCTTACTTCCTAGCCAGCTACACAGCTCGTGCCATCGGAAATACTGTCCTTGCCAATGTGACTTCAGGTGTTGCCAAGCAAGCCAGCAAGGCGGCTCAAGCCTCTAACCTTGGTGGTGGTGCAGAAGTAGATGGATTTAGCAAGACCTTATCGAGCCTAGACATTTCTATTCAGACATCAGATTTTATCATCGTCTTTGTCCTTGCCTTGGTTCTAGTGGTGGCCGTTATGACGCTTGCTTCAAGCAATCTCCTTAGAAAACAACCAAAAGAGCTTTTGCTGGATGGTGAATAATACTGATGCTAGACTGAAAAATGAGGCTAGCAACTGAAAGTTTTAAAATGATACATGAAGCAGAAAGCAGTGGTGAAAATCATTGCTTTCAGTTGCTTTCTTTGTACTTTAGTGTTAAATATGATATACTAAAGTTATGGAATTTATTAGAAAGGGGTTTCGCAACTTATATATGGAATTGTGCATAAAAATCTATAGATAAATCTGTAGAAGCCTATCCATATCGCAAACATAGGCTAGTAGACCTAGGCAGGGTCTACCTTGGAAAATATAGAATAGTGAGGAAAAATAAATATTATGAGACAAACAAATGTTAGAGGAAGCTTATCCCTCCGTGGTTTTAGAAAATTAAGAACGGGTGCAATTGTTGCGACAGGTGTGATTCTACTGGGGCTAGGCTTTTTAGCTCCAACTGTATCAGCCAGTGAACAAGATGGTGTTTGGGTAGCCAGAACAGTTGAGGAAGTGAAAGCTGATATTCTAAATATAGACAATTTATCACACTACACAATTAAGTGGGGAGATACATTGAGTGCTATTAGTGGGGCAACAGGGCTATCTGTTGATAGTTTGGTTGAGATAAATCGTATTGCAAATAGAGATTTGATTTTTGCTAATAATAAATTGTATTTTAGCGAAGAGGCTTTTCTAAAAGATGGAAATACAGAAGTAAAAAGACAGCGAGTGTCGATTGATAATTCTGGTAGTCGTCAAAGTTATGAAGTTGAAACAAAAACAGATACTGTAACTGGTGAACAAAGGACTACTGTTAAACAAACGACACCAGTAGCTGTGGAAATCCCAGCGGCGTCAGCAGAGAAAGCTGAAGAGTCAGTATTGCCGGCATCGAAATCAGAAACCTCAGTCTCAGTTGCGCCAAAAGCCGAAACAAGATCAGAAACTTTACATGCTCCATCTGCAGATACTACAATTGAATCAGGGAACTCAACTGAATCAAGTCCAGTAGTAGACAAGGCCCTTTCAAATATAGGGACAACAAATCAACCTGTAGTTTCAAATCCAAGTTCTGAAGCGCCAGCACCGAAAGTGGAAGAGCCAATGGTATCAGAACCAAAATCGGAAGCACCAGCGACCCCAGCACCAAAAGTGGAAGAACCAGAGTCACCGGCGCCAAAAGCGGAAGAACCAGCAACACTGGCACCAGAAGTAGAAGAGCCAACGGTATCAGAACCAAAAGCAGAAGCACCAGAGTCACCAGCGCCAAAAGCAGAAGAGCCAATGGTATCAGAACCAAAATCAGAAGCACCAGCGACCCCAGCGCCAAAAGCAGAAGAGCCAATGGTATCAGAACCAAGAGCAGAAGCACCAGCAGCGCCAGCGCCAAAAGCAGAAGCACCAGCGTCTCCAGCACCAAAATCAGAAGCACCGGTAGCTACAAGACCAACCACGGAAGATCCAGTAACACCGAAAGGGGAAGCACCGGCTGTACCACAAAAGGAGGTGCAGACTGTATTTAAATCGGAAGTGAGTCAAGCATCTGCTGGCAATGTTTTGGTGGGAATCAAAGGAGAATTTTTAACACCAGATCAACAAGCTATCTTAGATTCTCTTAATAAGATTCGTAAAGAGGCTTTTGAGGAGAAATTAGTAGATAAGTATGTTCCGATTAAGTGGTCAACACAACTGGAAAAAACGGCTCTTATGAGAGCTGCTGAGTCTTCTATTACGAATGCCCATGCTCGTCTCTCTGACAAAAATATTTGGACAGCTTTTCCGACTGGTACTAGAACATTTGGAGAAAACTTGGCGTGGAATTATAAAGGATTTGCAGAGGCGATTAAGCAATGGTACTCAGAAAAAGCCGATTATATTAAAAAATCAAAGGGTGAGACAGTTGCAGGTCAAACTGGTCATTATAAATCATTGATAAATCCTCTATATACTTATACAGGTCTTGGTGCATTTAATAACCCTCGTCATGAACATCACTGGATTACTGTTGCACAAATTTTAGGAGATAAGGTCGACTCGGAGGCTTTAGTTGGACAGTATGGGCCAGCAATTCAAGAAGCAGAGGTGACAGAATCTCAACTTTCCTCATTTAAAACAAAAGCTGATATTGTCGAAAACACATCTGATAGAAGAGACAAACAGTAAAGATGTTAATTCACAGGAAGCGTCTTCAGAAACAAGAGATGTAACATCGCACGGTAACGGAGCAACAGAGGAAGCAAAGACTGTAGAATCTACGGAAAGCACAGAGAAAAGCCAAGTAGAACCAGCTGAAAACACATCAGCTACGGATATGGCAGAAACAGGAAAAACATCTGTAGCTCCATCATCAGACTCAGAAAAAGTATTGACCACCACAGAAGAAACTGGAGAAGCGACTTCGTCTGATTCTAACTTAGTAAATTCACAAGAAAATAATTCTGAGACACAAGATGGAACAACAAATGCCACATCAGAAGAATCGTCAGAGTCAAAAGAAGCATCAGTTACCTCTGAAAGTGAGTCAACAGACACACAACCATCTGTAGAAGTAGGAACAGAAGAAACACTAGCTCCAAAAGACGCAGGAACAACAGTAGAAGCTGAAGAAGTTGTAACATCAGCTCCTCAAAAGGTCAAAGTCAATGTTTTTTATAACTTTGATAAAATGAAAGATATTGCAGGTTTTCTAGGAGATATCAATGGAACTCCTCTTGAAATCGCGGAAGGTTCAACAGATGATGAAGTAAAAGTGGCAGTCAAGAACCAAGTTGATGCTAAGAAAGAAGAGTTGGGCAAACGTGGCTATACTTTAAAAGAGGACTATGTCTATCAAGCTAATGGGAAAGATTATAACTACGTTGTAACATTTTCAAAAGCAGCTAAATAATTTTCATTCTATAGAGAGTGAAATGCAAGCAGAGAGAGCGATAGGCTCTCTTTGTTTTATCGAGTGGTCAGTTGCTTACAGACAAAAGGCCAGTAAGAGATTATAATAGAAAATAGAGTAGGTATTTATACTCTTCGAAAATCTCTTCAAACCACGTCAGCGTCGCCTTACCGTATGTATGGTTACTGACTTCGTCAGTTTCATCTACAACCTCAAAACCATGTTTTGAGCTGACTTCGTCAGTTTCATCTACAACCTCAAAGCAGTGCTTTGAGCAACCTGCGGCTAGCTTCCTAGTTTGCTTTTTGATTTTTATTGAGTATAAGAAAAATAAAAAATAGAGAGCAGTTAAAGTATGAAAATTTTAATTGTAGAAGATGAAGAGATGATCCGTGAGGGGGTCAGTGATTATTTGACGGATTGTGGCTATGAAACCCTTGAGGCTGCAGATGGGCAAGAAGCCTTAGAAAAATTTTCCAGCTATGAAGTAGCCTTGATTTTACTAGATATCCAGATGCCCAAGCTCAATGGTCTAGAAGTCCTAGCTGAGATTCGTAAAACCAGTCAGGTTCCTGTCTTGATGCTGACCGCCTTTCAGGATGAGGAATACAAGATGAGTGCCTTTGCTTCTCTGGCAGATGGCTATCTGGAAAAGCCCTTCTCCCTCTCCCTCTTAAAAGTGAGGGTGGATGCAATTTTCAAGAGATACTACGATACAGGACGAATCTTCTCTTATAAAGATGCCAGGGTGGATTTTGAGAGCTACAGTGCCAGTCTAGCAGGTCAAGAAGTGCTTATCAATGCCAAAGAGTTGGAAATTCTGGACTATCTGGTGAAAAATGAAGGCCGGGCCTTGACTCGGTCTCAGATAATCGATGCCGTCTGGAAAGCGACAGATGAGGTTCCCTTTGACCGTGTCATTGATGTTTATATCAAGGAATTGCGGAAAAAACTAGACCTGGACTGCATCCTCACTGTGCGCAATGTTGGTTATAAATTGGAGCGAAAATGAGACGAACAGGTTTATTTACAAAGATATTTATCTATACCTTCTCGATATTTAGTGTTCTGGTTATCTGCCTTCATTTAGCTATTTATTTTCTATTTCCCTCGACTTATCTGAGTCATCGTCAGGAAACCATTGGCCAGAAAGCGACAGCTATTGCCAAGTCCCTAGAAGGAAAGGATAGGCAGAGCATCGAGCAAGTGTTAGAGCTGTATTCCCAGACTAGTGATATCAAGGGGGGCGTTAAGGGCGAGATGACAGAGGACAAGTTAGAAGTCAAGGACAGCATTCCTCTGGATACGGACCGTCAGACCACCTCTCTCTTTATTGAGGAGCGTGAGGTGACAACGCAAGATGGTAGCACCATGACTCTCCAGTTTCTGGTTTCTATGGATTTGCAAAAGGAAGCAGAGCAAATCAGTCTCCAATTTCTTCCCTATACCTTGCTGGCATCCTTTCTAATTTCCCTCTTGGTGGCCTACATCTATGCTCGGACCATTGTTGCCCCGATCTTGGAAATCAAACGGGTGACTCGTAGAATGATGGAACTGGATTCCCAAGTGCGATTGCGCGTGGATTCTAGGGATGAGATTGGTGATCTCAAGGAACAAATCAATAGCCTCTACCAGCATCTTTTGACTGTCATTGCAGACTTGCATGACAAGAATGAAGCCATTCTCCAGCTGGAGAAGATGAAGGTCGAATTCCTACGAGGGGCTTCTCATGAACTGAAAACACCGCTGGCTAGTTTGAAAATCCTGATCGAAAACATGAAAGAGAATATCGGTCGTTATAAGGATAGAGACCAGTATCTGGGAGTTGCCTTGGGGATTGTGGATGAACTCAATCACCATGTTCTGCAGATACTTTCCCTCTCTTCTGTGCAGGAGTTGCGAGATGATAGGGAAGAAATTGACCTCCTCCAGATGACACAAAGTCTGGTTAAGGATTATGCCTTGCTCGCCAAGGAAAGAGAGCTCCAGATTGACAATAGTTTGACCCATCAGCAGGCTTATCTAAACCCATCAGTTATGAAGTTGATTCTTTCTAATCTCATCAGCAATGCCATCAAGCACTCTGTTCCAGGTGGCTTGGTTGGCATTGGAGAAAGAGAAGGGGAACTCTTTATCGAGAATAGCTGTAGCTCAGAAGAACAAGAAAAACTAGCCCAGTCTTTTTCTGATAATGCTAGTCGCAAGCCCAAAGGGCCTGGGATGGGACTCTTTGTGGTCAAGAGTCTATTGGAACATGAAAAATTAGCTTATCATTTCGAGATGGAGGAGAATCGTTTAACCTTCTTCATAGCTTTTCCAAAAGTCGCCCAAGACTAGAGATAGAAAGGGTTTACATGGATGAAGCTAGAAGAAATTAAATCGAAACTACGGGAAAAACTAGATTTTTTTGTCAAAAAGTGATAAAATGAACAATGTAAATGGGGTGACCCATAAAAATATACAGGAGGCCTGATAAAATGGCAATCGTTTCAGCAGAAAAATTTGTCCAAGCAGCTCGTGACAACGGTTATGCAGTTGGTGGATTTAACACAAACAACCTTGAGTGGACTCAAGCTATCTTGCGCGCAGCAGAAGCTAAAAAAGCTCCAGTTTTGATCCAAACTTCAATGGGTGCTGCTAAATACATGGGTGGTTACAAAGTTGCTCGCAACTTGATCGCTAACCTTGTTGAATCAATGGGTATCACTGTACCAGTAGCTATCCACCTTGACCACGGCCACTACGAAGATGCACTTGAGTGTATCGAAGTTGGTTACACTTCAATCATGTTTGACGGTTCACACCTTCCAGTTGAAGAAAACCTTAAATTGGCTAAAGAAGTTGTTGAAAAAGCACACGCTAAAGGTATCTCAGTAGAAGCTGAAGTTGGTACTATCGGTGGTGAAGAAGACGGAATCATCGGTAAAGGTGAATTGGCTCCAATCGAAGACGCTAAAGCAATGGTTGAAACTGGTATCGACTTCTTGGCAGCTGGTATTGGTAACATCCATGGTCCTTACCCAGCAAACTGGGAAGGTCTTGACCTTGACCACTTGCAAAAATTGACAGAAGCTCTTCCAGGATTCCCAATCGTATTGCACGGTGGTTCAGGTATTCCTGATGAGCAAATCCAAGCAGCTATCAAACTTGGTGTTGCCAAAGTTAACGTTAACACAGAATGCCAAATCGCATTCGCTAACGCAACTCGTAAATTTGCTCGTGACTACGAAGCAAACGAAGCAGAATACGATAAGAAAAAACTCTTCGACCCACGTAAATTCTTGGCTGACGGTGTAAAAGCTATCCAAGCATCGGTTGAAGAACGTATCGACGTATTCGGTTCAGAAGGTAAAGCATAATCTAGCTGAATAATACAGATAAAACCTGCCTGTGAGGGTGGGTTTTTTGATTTCAAGCTACTCGTTTTAGTATAGTAAACTGAATCTAGACTAGCACAATGCTGCTTCTATAGCGTTTTGAAACTAGAACAGGACAATATAACTGCTAAAATATTTCTATAAATTCATTTGATTTTCCTAATCAATTTGTTCGTATCCTATTTCATTCCACTATAAAACATTCTTATCAATTGATTTGAATTCCAAAATTTCATCGCTCTGGTCTTATTTCATTTGGCTATAAAAAACTCTCCTGGGGAATCCCAGGAGAGTATGAGTACTTATTTGAACTTGAATCCTTCGTAAATAAGCTCTGCTTTTGGATTTTGTTTCTTAATCTGTTTGGCAAGTGTCTTCATCATAGAAAGGGGACCACACATATAGACGGTTGCATGTTCGGGCACTTCTTTTTGTTCAAAATTAAGATAGCCGTCTTTCGTACTGTCGATTAGATGGAGTTCAAAATTAGGATTTTTCTGAGCATAGTTACGGAGTAAATCTAGGTAGACTGCATTTTCATCTCCACGGAAGCTATAGTAGAAGTGAACCTGTTTATCTAAAATAGGATGTTCACGGATGTAAGAGATGAAGGGGGTGATCCCAATACCTCCAGCAATCCAAACCTGATTTTCTCGTCCTTCTTCTATGATCATGTGTCCGTAAGCTCTGTCTAGGGTTACTTTGCTGCCGGCTTGAAGATTATCATAGATATTATTGGTATGGTCGCCTGAATTTTTAACAGTAAAGTAAAGAGTTTGGCCATGACCTCCTGAGATAGAAAAGGGATGCGGAGCACTTTCAAAGCCTTCTTGGAAAATCTTTAGAAAGGCAAATTGTCCTGATTGATAGTTGAAAGGTCTGCTAAGATGGATTTGAATTTCTCTAGTATCGTGATTTAAGCGTTTGAGATGGGTAATTTTCCCTAGATAGGGGAAGGAAATCTTTTGATATAGAAAAATGATATAAAAACCAGCTAGTAAGCCTAAAAGGGCATAGCTACCAACAAGAAAACTTAGAAGATTAAATGTAAGGAGACGATTGCCCATTATCATGTAGATGTGAAAGAGTCCTAAAATATAGGCTAGGTAAACCAGGCGGTGAATCCATCGCCAAGCTTCGTATTGGATGTATTTGCCTAAATAGGCGACAAGGATGATGCTGGCAAAGATATAGATGGCAAGATTACCAAACTGAGCAGCTAAGCGAGAGCCCCACAAACCGCCCATACTAAAGTTATGAAAGATTAGTAGGATGATTGAGAGAAAGGCTGTGAATTTGTGGACGGTGTAGACCTTCTCCAAACCGTGAAACCAGCTTTCTAGTAGTGGGAGACGAGTGGCTAGGATAAAAGTCAGAGATAGGCTTGTTAAAGCTAGTCCTGGAATCATGAATTGGGGAGAAGTGTTCATCCAAGTCAAAAGAGTCAAGATAAAACTAGCTATGATAAAGAGTAGTCCTTTGATTGATTTCATAGAAAATTCCATTTCATTTAGATTTCGATTTGTTGTAAATGAATTTGTTACATTTTATCATAGAAAATGTATGGTGTCAAATCTAGGTGTGTAAATCTCTGTTCTTATAAAAAACTCTCCAATTGAACTGGAGAGTGGCTGTTTATACTCAATGAAAATCAAAGAGCAAACTAGGAAGCTAGCCCGCAGGCTGCTCAAAACACCGTTTTGAGNNACGAAGTCAGTAACCATACATACGGCAAGGTGAAGCTGACGTGGTTTGAAGAGATTTTCGAAGAGTATTATTCTGCAGCTTGTTGCCAACGTTTGGCTAGCATATGAGACAGGCTAGAAATGGCTAGGTTAAAGCTGAAGTAGATGAGGGCAATCAGTATATAAAGACTGAAGACCTGCTCTGGTTCGAAATAACGGCCCATGAGAATTTGGCTGGCTCCAAAGAGTTCTTGTAGGGCGATAACAGAGTAGAGGAGACTGGTATCCTTAATCACGGTTACAAACTGAGAAATGATGGCTGGCAGCATTTTACGAATGGCTTGTGGGAGAATGATGTAGTAGAGGATTTGGGTTGAAGTGAAGCCTTGTGACATTCCTGCTTCGTACTGCCCCTTGGCTACGGCATTGAGACCGCCTCGGATAATCTCAGCTAAAGCCGCTGATGTAAAGAGTGTGAAGGCAGTGATTCCTGCTGGAGTGGATTTCATCTTGAAAATTAAAAAGATAGTAAAGATCCAGAGAAGGTTGGGAACGTTGCGCACAAATTCGATATAAATGCTGGAAATAATGCGCAAGACAGGATTTTTGCCATTTCTCATGACAGCTAGCACCGTACCGATAAGGGTAGAGAGGACGATGGCAATCAGAGAAATGTAGAGGGTCAAGCCAAATCCTTTAAAGATAAAGACTAGGTTATCTGGGGTCAAAACTTCTAAAATGGATTCCATAGTAACCTCCTAAAGTGAATAGGCTTTTTTATTAGCTTGTTCCATCTTGCGACCAAACTGGGCAACAGGGAAGCATAGAGAAAAGTAGAGAAGGGCAGCGCCTAGAAAGGCTGGAATGTAGTTTCCGTTAAGTGCTGACCAAGACTTGGTCACAAACATCAAGTCCACTCCAGAGATGATAGCGACTGTTGAGGTGTTCTTGATGAGGTTGACAATTTGGTTGGTCAAAGGAGGGAGAATGATGCGGTCGGCAACTTCACGGGCAAAGCCCATTTCATGGGTAACGACAATCATATTCATACCATCGTGGGCCAATTTTTGCATAACCGCTAGAACATCGCCGATGGTTTCAGGGTCAAGAGCAGATGTTGGTTCATCAAAGAGAAGAAGCTCAGGATGCATAGCGAGTCCACGTGCAATGACAATCCGTTGCTTTTGTCCACCAGACAGCATGGCTGGATAAGAATCTTTTTTATCCCACATATTTACAAATTCCAGATATTTTTGAGCTGTTTTTTCAGCTTCTTTTTTATCAATTCCTAGAACTTTTATGGGTGCGAGTGTTACGTTTTCTAACACTGTTTTATGCGGATAGAGGTTAAAATGCTGGAAAACCATGCCGACTTCCTTACGAAGAGGCACCAAATCTTTCTGGCTGGCACCAGCAACTTGGTGGCCATTGACTAGAAGACTTCCCTTGTCAACAGCCTCCAAACCATTGATGGTGCGGATAAGAGTGGATTTTCCAGAACCAGATGGTCCGAGTAGGACAACGACTTGTCCTTTTTCAAAACGGAGATTGATGTCGCGGAGTGCGTGGTAGTCTCCGTAATATTTTTCGACGTGTTCAAATTCTACTAAAGCCATAAGGAGTCTCCTTTGCATTAGATTTTATAACATGATTCTGCACCAAAAGATTTGTCTTGTCAAATCATATCTGAAAAAATTCACTAAAATTTTATAAAAAAGCAATCTGGATAGAGAAAACGTCTAAATCATGTTATAATGAAGCAATAGAATTCTTAGAAAGAGTGGATGTCTTTTTGATAACACCTACTTATGAATGGCAGTTTGCCCCGCAGGTAGAAGATGCGGATTTTACAAAGATAGCCAAGAAGGCTGGACTGGGTCCTGAGGTGGCTCGGTTATTGTTTGAGAGAGGGATTCAGGACCAAGAAAGTCTGAAGAAGTTTTTAGAACCTTCCTTGGAGAATTTGCATGACCCTTATCTGCTCCATGATATGGACAAGGCAGTGGAACGGATTCGTCAGGCCATTGAAGAAGGGGAAAATATTCTCGTTTATGGAGACTACGATGCGGATGGCATGACTTCGGCTTCGATTGTGAAGGAAAGTTTGGAACAACTTGGTGCTGAGTGCCGAGTTTACCTGCCAAATCGTTTTACCGATGGCTATGGCCCTAATGCTAGTGTTTATAAATACTTTATCGAGCAAGAAGGGATTTCCTTGATTGTGACGGTGGACAATGGGGTTGTTGGTCATGAGGCTATTGCATTGGCTCAGTCTATGGGAGTAGATGTCATTGTGACTGACCACCATTCCATGCCTGAAACCCTACCAGATGCCTATGCCATCGTTCATCCTGAACATCCGGATGCGGACTATCCTTTCAAATATTTGGCTGGTTGTGGAGTTGCTTTCAAGTTGGCTTGTGCCCTGTTAGAAGAAGTACAAGTGGAATTGCTTGATTTGGTCGCTATTGGTACCATTGCTGATATGGTTAGTTTGACAGATGAGAACCGTATCTTGGTTCAGTATGGTCTGGAAATGTTGGGACATACTCAGCGCATTGGTTTACAAGAAATGCTGGATATGGCTGGGATTGCCGCCAACGAAGTAACAGAAGAAACGGTTGGTTTCCAGATTGCTCCTCGTTTGAATGCCTTGGGCCGCTTGGATGATCCCAATCCTGCTATTGATTTGCTGACTGGCTTTGACGATGAGGAAGCTCACGAGATTGCCCTCATGATTCATCAGAAAAACGAAGAGCGCAAGGAAATCGTCCAGTCTATCTATGAAGAAGCTAAGACCATGGTGGATCCTGAGAAGAAGGTTCAAGTCTTGGCCAAGGAAGGCTGGAATCCTGGGGTTCTAGGGATCGTGGCTGGTCGTTTGTTGGAAGAATTAGGGCAGACAGTCATCGTTCTCAATATAGAAGACGGTCGTGCCAAGGGTAGTGCTCGTAGTGTGGAAGCGGTCGATATTTTTGAGGCTCTGGATCCTCATCGAGACCTCTTCATCGCATTTGGCGGTCATGCTGGTGCGGCTGGCATGACGCTGGAAGTTGAGAAACTCTCGGATTTATCTCAGATTTTAGAAGACTATGTCCGTGAAAAAGGTGCAGATGCTGGTGGCAAGAACAAGTTAAACCTAGATGAAGAGCTGGATTTGGAGACACTTAGCTTGGAAACGGTCAAAAGTTTTGAACGTTTGGCACCTTTTGGCATGGACAATCAGAAACCTGTCTTTTATATAAAGGATTTTCAGGTCGAAAGTGCCCGTACTATGGGGGCAGGCAATGCTCATCTCAAGTTGAAAATTTCCAAGGGTGAGGCGAGTTTTGAAGTGGTAGCCTTTGGCCAAGGCAGATGGGCGACAGAGTTTTCTCAAACCAAGAATCTAGAGTTGGCAGTCAAATTGTCTGTCAACCAATGGAATGGCCAAACTGCCCTCCAGTTGATGATGGTGGATGCGCGTGTGGAGGGTGTTCAACTTTTTAACATTCGTGGGAAAAATGCAGTCTTGCCAGAAGGGGTTCCAGTCTTGGATTTTGATGAAGAACTGCCAGATATAGCGACTAGTGAAGCTGTGGTTGTAAAAACCATTCCTGAGGATATTACCTTGTTGAAGACCATTTTTCAGGAGCAGAATTTTTCTGCTGTTTATTTCAAAAATGACATTGACAAGGCCTACTATTTGACAGGTTATGGGACTAGAGATCAGTTTGCCAAATTGTACAAGACTATTTACCAGTTCCCAGAGTTTGATATTCGCTACAAGCTGAAAGATTTGGCTGCATATCTTAATATTCAACAAATCTTGCTGGTCAAGATGATTCAAGTATTTGAAGAACTAGGCTTTGTGACGATAAAAGATGGTGTGATGACAGTCAATAAAGAGGCGCCAAAGCGGGAGATAGGAGAAAGTCAAATTTACCAAAATCTCAAACAAACCGTTAAAGACCAAGAAATGATGGCGCTGGGTACGGTGCAAGAAATTTATGATTTTTTGATGGAAAAAGAGTAGAAGTTAGGAAAGAGTTGGGAAATCAACTCTTTTTTGAAAACAGACCTTCATTTTGAAAATCATCAAAAAAATGGTATAATGGTAGGAAAAGATTCGGCTGAAAGTATTAGAACTTTTAGAATAAGAGGGTAGAGTTGCCCTATAATCAAGATAAACTAAGATTTTGGAGGAAAAATGAGTAATATCAGTTTAACAACACTTGGTGGTGTGCGTGAGAATGGAAAAAATATGTACATTGCTGAAATTGGAGAGTCCATTTTTGTTTTGAATGTAGGGTTAAAATATCCTGAAAATGAACAATTAGGGGTCGATGTGGTGATTCCAAACATGGATTACCTTTTTGAAAATAGCGACCGTATTGCTGGGGTTTTCTTGACCCACGGGCATGCGGATGCGATTGGTGCTCTACCTTATCTCTTGGCAGAGGCTAAAGTTCCTGTATTTGGGTCTGAGTTGACCATTGAGTTGGCAAAGCTCTTTGTCAAAGGAAATGATGCCGTTAAGAAATTTAATGATTTCCATGTCATTGATGAGAATACGGAGATTGATTTTGGTGGGACAGTGGTTTCCTTCTTCCCTACGACTTACTCCGTTCCAGAGAGTCTGGGAATTGTCTTGAAGACATCGGAAGGAAGCATCGTTTATACAGGTGACTTCAAATTTGACCAAACGGCTAGTGAATCTTATGCAACTGATTTTGCTCGTTTGGCAGAGATTGGTCGTGACGGCGTCCTGGCTCTCCTCAGTGATTCGGCCAATGCAGACAGCAATATTCAGGTGGCTAGTGAAAGTGAAGTTAGGGATGAAATTACCCAAACTATTGCTGACTGGGAAGGTCGTATCATCGTTGCAGCTGTTTCCAGTAATCTTTCTCGTATTCAGCAGATTTTTGACGCTGCGGATAAAACAGGTCGACGTATCGTCTTGACAGGATTTGATATTGAAAATATCGTCCGCACAGCGATTCGTCTTAAGAAGTTGTCTTTAGCCAACGAAATTCTCTTGATTAAGCCTAAAGATATGTCTCGCTTTGAAGACCATGAGTTGATTATTCTTGAGACAGGTCGTATGGGTGAACCTATCAATGGACTTCGTAAGATGTCGATTGGTCGCCATCGTTATGTAGAAATCAAGGATGGGGACCTGGTCTATATTGCTACGGCTCCGTCTATTGCTAAAGAAGCCTTTGTTGCGCGTGTAGAAAATATGATTTATCAGGCAGGTGGGGTTGTCAAATTGATTACCCAAAGTTTACATGTATCAGGGCACGGAAATGTGCGTGATTTGCAGCTGATGATCAATCTTTTGCAACCTAAGTACCTCTTCCCTGTCCAAGGGGAGTATCGTGAGTTGGATGCTCACGCTAAGGCTGCCATGGCAGTTGGGATGTTGCCAGAACGCATCTTCATTCCTAAAAAGGGGACGACCATGGCTTACGAGAATGGAGACTTTGTTCCAGCTGGATCGGTTTCAGCAGGAGATATCTTAATTGATGGGAATGCCATTGGTGATGTTGGAAATGTGGTTCTTCGTGACCGTAAGGTTTTGTCAGAGGACGGTATTTTCATCGTAGCAATTACCGTTAATCGTCGTGAGAAGAAAATTGTGGCCAAGGCACGTGTTCACACGCGTGGATTCGTTTATCTCAAGAAGAGCCGCGATATTCTCCGTGAAAGTTCAGAATTGATTAACCAAACGGTAGAAGACTATCTTCAAGGAGATGACTTTGACTGGGCAGATCTTAAAGGCAAGGTTCGGGATAATCTGACCAAGTATCTCTTTGATCAAACTAAGCGTCGTCCAGCTATTCTACCAGTAGTCATGGAAGCAAAATAATCATTGAAATAAGTAAAGATAAAGTCTAGTTTCGGCTTTTTCTTATCGGAAAATAGAAGGAGAAAATCATGGCAGTAATGAAAATCGAGTATTACTCACAAGTTTTGGATATGGAGTGGGGGGTGAATGTCCTCTACCCTGATGCCAATCGAGTGGAAGAACCAGAGTGTCAAGATATTCCCGTCTTGTACCTCTTGCACGGGATGTCTGGCAATCATAATAGTTGGCTCAAACGGACCAATGTAGAACGCTTGCTTCGGGGGACTAATCTCATCGTCGTCATGCCCAATACCAGCAACGGTTGGTACACTGATACCCAGTATGGTTTTGACTATTACACAGCTCTAGCAGAGGAATTGCCACAGGTTCTGAAACGCTTCTTCCCTAATATGACTAGTAAGCGTGAAAAGACCTTTATCGCTGGTCTCTCCATGGGAGGCTACGGCTGTTTCAAATTGGCTCTTGCGACAAATCGTTTTTCTCATGCAGCTAGTTTTTCAGGTGCTCTCAGCTTTCAAGATTTTTCTCCTGAGAGCCAAAATCTGGGAAGTCCAGCCTACTGGAGAGGTGTTTTTGGAGAGATTAGAGACTGGACAACTAGTCCCTATTCTCTTGAAAGTCTGGCTAAAAAATCGGATAAAAATACCAAACTTTGGGCGTGGTGTGGCGAACAGGATTTCTTGTATGAAGCCAATAATCTAGCAGTGAAAAATTTCAAAAAATTAGGTTTTGATGTGACCTATAGCCATAGCGCTGGAACTCACGAGTGGTATTATTGGGAAAAACAATTGGAACGGTTTCTAGCAACCCTGCCAATCGATTTCAAATTAGAAGAGAGATTGAGTTAGTTTTTTATAAATGAACCACTATCTATAGTTATTCTTGGCTTCAAAACAATGATGGAAGTCTGTTTTCACTAGACTTTTCAAACGAAAGTAGTAGAATAGGAATAAGATATTGGAGGAAAGAGAGTAGGAAATGTACCGTTATCAAATTGGCATTCCCACATTAGAATATGATCAGTTTGTCAAAGAACATGAATTAGCCAATGTATTACAAAGTAGTGCTTGGGAAGAAGTGAAGTCTGATTGGCAACATGAGAAGTTTGGTGTTTACAGGGAAGAAAAATTACTGGCGACAGCTAGTATTTTGATTAGAACTCTTCCGTTAGGCTATAAAATGTTTTACGTCCCAAGAGGACCTATATTGGATTATGGAGATACAGAACTCTTGAGTTTTGTCATTCAGTCCATTAAGTCTTATGCTCGTAGCAAGAGAGCTATTTTTGTGACTTTTGACCCAAGTATTTGCCTGTCTCAAAGTTTAATTAATCAGGAAAAAACAGAATTTCCTGAAAATCTGGCTATTATTGATAGTTTGCAACAAATGGGAGTAAGGTGGTCAGGAAAAACAGAGGAAATGGGAAACACCATTCAACCTCGTATTCAGGCGAAAATATACAAGGAAAATTTTGAAGAAGATAAACTTTCCAAGTCAACAAAACAGGCTATTCGAACAGCACGGAATAAGGGGGTAGAGATTCAATTTGGTGGAACTGAATTATTGGACTCTTTTTCCTTTTTGATGAAAAAAACCGAGAAGCGGAAAGAGATTCATTTGAGGAATGAAGCCTATTATAAAAAGTTGTTAGATAATTTTAAGGACAAGGCCTACATCACCTTGGCAACCTTGGATGTCTCTAAACGTTCGCAAGAATTAGAAGAACAGTTAGCGAAAAACAGAGCCTTGGAAGAGACCTTTACTGATTCGACTCGAACTTCAAAAGTAGAAGCGCAGAAGAAGGAAAAAGAACGTTTGTTAGAGGAATTGACTTTCCTGCAGGAATATATGGATGCAGGTCAAGCAAGAGTTCCCTTAGCGGCTACCTTGACTTTAGAATTCGGACAAACTTCTGTCAATCTATACGCAGGAATGGATGAAGATTTTAGACGTTATAAAGCTCCTATTTTGACTTGGTATGAGACAGCTCGATATTCCTTTGAACGTGGCATTTTATGGCAAAATTTAGGAGGCGTCGAGAATGCTTTAGATGGTGGACTCTATCGTTTTAAAGCTAATTTTAATCCAACGATCGAAGAATACTTGGGTGAATTTACAATTCCTACCCATCCTCTCTATCCTCTGTTAAGACTTGCTCTTGATTTCCGTAAAACATTAAGAAAAAAACATAGAAAGTAAGTATATGGCACTAACTACACTCACGAAAGAAGAGTTTCGTACTTATTCTGATCAGGTTTCTTCTCGTTCCTTTATGCAATCTGTTCAGATGGGGGACTTGTTAGAAAAAAGAGGGGCTCGAATTGTTTATCTTGCTTTGAAACAAGGAGGAGAGATTCAAGTTGCAGCTCTGGTTTATAGCTTGCCCATGCTGGGTGGTCTGCATATGGAGATCAATTCGGGGCCGATTTATACCCAACAAGATGCTCTTCCAGTTTTTTATGCGGAGTTAAAAGAATATGCCAAGCAAAATGGCGTATTAGAGCTGCTTGTAAAACCTTATGAAACTTATCAAACTTTTGATAGCCAAGGTAATCCAATAGATGCTGAGAAAAAAAGTATCATTCAAGGTTTAACTGATTTAGGTTATCAATTTGATGGATTGACAAGAGGTTACCCAGGTGGAGAACCAGATTGGTTATACTATAAAGATTTGACTGAATTAACTGAAAAGAGTTTGCTTAAAAGTTTTAGCAAAAAGGGTAAACCCTTGGTGAAAAAGGCTGAAACCTTTGGCATTCGGTTGAAAAAGTTAAAACGTGAAGAACTATCGATTTTTAAGAATATCACAAAAGAAACCTCTGAACGTAGAGAATATAGTGATAAAAGTTTAGAATATTATGAGCATTTTTATGATACTTTTGGAGAACAAGCGGAGTTTCTCATAGCAAGCTTAAATTTTTCGGACTATATGAGCAAATTGCAAGGTGAACAAAGTAAACTAGAAGAAAACTTGAACAAGTTGCGACTTGATTTGAGTAAAAATCCTCATTCTGAGAAAAAACAAAATCAACTGAGAGAATATTCTAGTCAATTTGAAACGTTTGAAGTTCGAAAAGCAGAAGCGCGAGACTTGATTGAAAAATATGGAGAAGAAGATATTGTTTTAGCCGGGAGTTTATTTGTTTATATGCCTCAGGAAACGACTTATCTCTTTAGTGGTTCCTACACTGAGTTTAATAAATTCTATGCCCCTGCACTGCTTCAAAAATATGTTATGTTGGAAAGCATAAAACGTGGAATACCTAAATACAACTTCCTAGGCATTCAAGGGATTTTTGATGGAAGTGATGGTGTTTTGCGTTTTAAACAGAATTTTAATGGCTATATTGTACGCAAAGCAGGTACTTTCCGTTACCATCCATCACCTTTAAAATGCAAAGCTATCCAGTTACTCAAAAAAATAGTAGGACGTTAAGATGAAAAAGTCAGTATTTAGCTTTCTTTTAGCTTCTTTTAGTAAAATAATTTTTATTTGCTAGAAAGGTGGAGAGACATGCGCTGGCTTTTTCGTTTAATAGGGGCTTTCTTTTCTTTTGTGTGGCGTTTGTTTTGGCGTCTGGTTTGGATAGTTGTGCTTTTATGTGTGCTTGCTTTCGGACTTCTCTGGTATCTGAACGGGGATTTTCAAGGAGCGCTAAAGCAAGCAGAACGGTCAGTAAAAATTGGTCAACAAAGTATTGACCAATGGGAGAAAACAGGGCAACTGCCTAAGTTAAGCCAGACAGATAGTCACCAGCATTCTGAAGGAAGGTGGCCACAGGCCTCTGCTCGTATTTACCTGGATCCGCAGATGGATTCACGCTTTCAAGAGGCTTATTTAGAAGCAATCCAGAACTGGAATCAAACTGGTGCTTTTAACTTTGAACTCGTGACTGAGTCTAGTAAGGCGGATATTACGGCTACGGAGATGAACGACGGAGGCACTCCTGTGGCAGGAGAGGCGGAAAGTCAAACTAATCTCTTAACAGGGCAATTCTTGTCCGTAACGGTGCGCTTGAATCATTATTATTTGTCCAATCCATACTATGGCTATTCCTATGAACGCCTTGTCCATACGGCAGAACATGAGTTAGGTCATGCGATTGGCTTGGACCATACAGATGAGAAGTCTGTCATGCAACCAGCAGGTTCTTTTTATGGTATCCAGGAAGAGGATGTTGAAAGACTTCGAAAATTATATGAGACCAATGAGTAGGGGATTATCTTTCCCTACTTTTTTGCTATAATGGAATTATGAACAACTTGATTAAATCAAAACTAGAGCTCTTGCCGACCAGCCCTGGTTGTTACATTCACAAGGATAAAAACGGCACCATTATCTATGTAGGAAAGGCTAAAAATCTGCGTAACCGCGTGCGGTCCTATTTCCGTGGAAGTCATGATACCAAAACAGAGGCTTTGGTGTCTGAAATTGTAGATTTTGAATTTATCGTTACGGAGTCTAATATTGAGGCACTTCTCCTAGAAATCAACCTGATTAAGGAAAATAAGCCTAAATACAATATCATGCTCAAGGATGACAAGTCCTATCCCTTCATCAAAATCACTAATGAGCGCTATCCACGCTTGATTATCACTCGTCAGGTCAAGAAGGACGGAGGTCTCTACTTTGGTCCCTATCCAGATGTGGGGGCGGCCAATGAAATCAAGCGACTACTGGATCGGATTTTCCCTTTTCGTAAGTGTACCAATCCACCGTCTAAGGTCTGTTTTTACTACCATATCGGCCAATGCATGAGCCACACCATCTGTAAGAAGGATGAGGACTATTTCAAGTCTATGGCTCAGGAGGTTTCTGATTTTCTGAAAGGCCAAGATGATAAAATCATTGATAACCTCAAGGGCAAAATGGCAGCGGCGGCTCAGACTATGGAGTTTGAACGTGCGGCGGAATACCGTGACCTGATTCAGGCTATTGGAACGCTTCGAACCAAGCAACGGGTCATGGCTAAGGATCTCCAAAATCGCGATGTCTTTGGCTACTATGTGGATAAGGGCTGGATGTGTGTGCAAGTTTTCTTTGTTCGTCAGGGCAAGCTCATCGAGCGCGATGTCAATCTATTCCCCTACTTCAATGATCCAGATGAGGATTTTTTGACCTATGTAGGACAATTCTATCAAGAAAAATCTCATCTAGTTCCCAATGAGGTACTGATTCCGCAGGATATTGACCAAGAAGCTGTCAAGGCTTTGGTGGATTCCAAGATTCTTAAGCCTCAACGTGGAGAGAAAAAGCAGCTGGTCAATTTAGCTATAAAAAATGCACGCGTTAGTCTGGAGCAGAAATTTAACCTGCTAGAAAAATCAGTCGAAAAGACCCAAGGAGCTATTGAAAATCTAGGACGTTTGCTCCAAATTCCGACTCCAGTTCGCATCGAGTCCTTCGATAATTCCAACATCATGGGGACTAGTCCTGTTTCAGCTATGGTGGTCTTTGTCAACGGCAAACCAAGTAAAAAAGATTATCGTAAGTATAAAATCAAGACTGTCGTTGGACCAGACGACTATGCCAGTATGCGTGAGGTTATTCGCAGACGTTATGGTCGAGTACAACGAGAAGGTTTGACTCCTCCAGATTTGATTGTCATTGATGGGGGACAAGGGCAAGTCAATATCGCCAAGCAAGTCATCCAAGAGGAACTAGGTTTGGATATTCCAATTGCAGGTCTGCAAAAGAATGATAAGCACCAAACCCATGAATTGCTCTTTGGAGATCCGCTGGAAGTGGTGGACTTGTCTCGCAATTCTCAGGAATTTTTCCTCCTCCAACGCATTCAAGATGAGGTACACCGCTTTGCTATCACTTTCCACCGCCAACTGCGCTCTAAAAATTCCTTTTCATCACAATTGGATGGGATTGACGGTCTGGGATCTAAACGCAAGCAAAATCTCATGAGGCACTTCAAGTCTCTGACCAAAATCAAGGAAGCAAGTGTGGATGAGATTGTCGAAGTCGGAGTACCAAGAGCAGTAGCAGAAGCAGTTCAGAGGAAGTTGAATCCGCAGGAGGCAGAAGTCTTGCCTCAAGTGGCGGAAGAAAGTGTAGAATACCAAACAGAAGGAGACCATCATGAACCATAAAATCGCAATTTTATCAGATATTCATGGCAATGCGACGGCGCTAGAAGCAGTGATTGCAGATGCTAAAAATCAAGGAGTCAGCGAATACTGGCTTCTGGGAGATATTTTTCTTCCTGGTCCAGGCGCAAATGACTTGGTCGCCCTGCTAAAGGACCTTCCTATCACAACCAGTGTTCGAGGCAATTGGGATGATCGTGTCCTTGAGGCCTTGGATGGCGAATATGGTTTGGAACATCCGAAAGAAATCCAGTCAATGCGCATGACCCAGTTTTTGATGGAGCAAATGGATCCTGCAACGATTGTCTGGCTACGAAGCTTGCCTTTGCTGGAAAAGAAAGAAATTGACGGATTGCGCTTTTCTATCTCTCATAATTTGCCAAATAAGAACTATGGTGGTGACTTGCTAGTTGAGAATGATACAGAGAAATTTGACCAACTCCTCGATGAGGAAACGGACGTGGCAGTCTATGGTCATGTTCACAAGCAGTTGCTTCGTTATGGCAGTCAAGGGCAACAAATCATCAATCCAGGGTCGATTGGCATGCCCTATTTTAATTGGGAGGCGTTAAAAAATCACCGTGCCCAGTATGTCGTGATAGAAGTTGAAGATGGGGAATTGGTAAATATCCTATTTCGTAAAGTCGCTTATGACTATGAAGCGGAGTTAGAACTGGCCAAGTCCAAGGGGCTTCCCTTTATCGAAATGTATGAAGAACTACGTCGTGACGATAACTATCAGGGGCACAATCTGGAATTATTAGCAAGCTTAATAGAAAAGCATGGGTATGTAGAAGATGTGAAGAATTTTTTTGATTTTTTGTAAGAGTTTCCTAAAATAACCAATGCAAATTAAAAACGATTGGCTCGTCCAATCGCTTTTAGTATATCTTATTGTAACTGAGATTGATCTGGGAGATAAGAACCACCTAGATAGGTATTGCTGAGTTTTTCGAGTGTTCCGTCTTGGTAGAGTTCTTTGAGTGCTTTATCAAATTGTTCTTTAAACTCTTTTTGGTCGCTTGAGAAAACAATATAATTGTTGGGGCTATCGACAGAAGGTAAATCAACAACTGAGAGATCTAGGTCGCGGTCCTTGATGATCTTTTGAACGGATACCTTGTCAAAGACTAGGAAATCAAATTCACCGTTAGCAAGGTCTAGGATTCGTTTACCGATATCTTCACCAGAAAAATCGATAGTAGCAGGATTGTCAGTGTGTTTCTGATTCCAGTTATTGATGAATTGAGCGTTTGAAGTTCCGGTATCCTCTTGCGTTGTTTTGCCAGCAATTTGATCAAGAGAAGTCAAAGGATTTTTCTTGTTGCTAACAAGGACGAGGGGATTGTTGGAAATCGGAAGCGAGTATAGGTATTTTTCAGCACGCTCTTTTGTGTAACTCAAGTTATTGGCAGCTGCTTGATAGTGACCAGAATCAAGTCCAGGGAAGATACTTTCCCAGGCAGTTCTTTGGAATTGAATCTCGTAGTCGCTGAGTTTTTCATCCACTGCTTTTAGAACTTCGATATCGAAGCCTGTCAGATTTCCCTTGTCTTCGTAGTCAAATGGCGGCACGTCGCCAGCTGTAGCAAGGACGATTGTCTTTTGAGCGCTAGTCTCTTTGGGTGTAGATTGATTCCCACAGGCAACCAAAAATGGTAGGATAGCTAGTAATAGGCTAAATTTTTTCATACTGTCTCCATTCAAATGTAAAGTACTTGCTAGTTTATCAGAAATGTTCCTGATAAACCAATATATATCTTTTATGTCTGTGATAGAAAAACTTAATCATGAAAAATCCCTGCAAGCTCTTTCAAATTATGGTAGAATGGAAGCAGTAGAATTAGAAAAGGAAATCGATTATGAAATTTCTTGAATTAAATAAAAAACGTCATGCGACTAAGCATTTCACTGATAAGCCAGTTGATCCAAAAGATGTGCGTACGGCTATCGAAATTGCAACCTTGGCACCAAGTGCCCACAACAGCCAGCCTTGGAAATTTGTGGTGGTACGTGAGAAAAATGCCGAACTAGCAAAATTGGCTTACGGTTCCAACTTTGAACAGGTATCATCAGCGCCTGTAACTATTGCCCTCTTTACGGATACAGACCTTGCCAAACGTGCTCGTAAGATTGCCCGAGTTGGTGGTGCTAACAATTTCTCAGAAGAACAACTTCAATACTTCATGAAAAATTTGCCAGCTGAATTTGCACGCTACAATGAACAACAAGTCAGCGACTACCTAGCCCTCAATGCAGGTTTGGTTGCTATGAACTTGGTTCTAGCTCTTACAGACCAAGGGATTGGTTCCAACATTATCCTTGGTTTTGACAAATCAAAAGTTAATGAAGTTTTGGAAATCGCAGACCGTTTCCGCCCAGAACTCTTGATCACAGTGGGTTATACAGACGAAAAATTGCAACCAAGCTACCGCTTGCCAGTAGATGAAATCATCGAGAAAAGATAGAAAGAAGAAAAAATGACAGCAATTGATTTTACAGCAGAAGTAGAAAAACGCAAAGAAGACCTCTTGGCTGACTTGTTTAGCCTTTTGGAAATCAATTCAGAACGTGATGACAGCAAGGTTGATGCTGAACATCCATTTGGGCCTGGTCCAGTAAAAGCCTTGGAGAAATTCCTTGAAATCGCAGACCGTGATGGCTACCCAACTAAGAATGTCGATAACTACGCAGGACATTTTGAGTTTGGTGATGGAGAAGAAGTTCTCGGAATCTTTGCCCACATGGATGTGGTGCCTGCTGGTAGCGGTTGGGACACAGACCCTTACACACCAACTATCAAAGATGGTCGCCTTTATGCGCGTGGGGCTTCAGATGACAAGGGACCTACAACAGCTTGCTACTATGGTTTGAAAATCATCAAAGAATTGGGCCTTCCAACTTCTAAGAAAGTTCGCTTCATCGTTGGAACAGACGAAGAATCAGGTTGGGCAGACATGGACTACTACTTTGAGCACGTAGGACTTGCCAAACCAGATTTCGGTTTCTCACCAGATGCTGAATTTCCAATCATCAATGGTGAAAAAGGAAATATCACGGAATACCTCCACTTTGCAGGAGAAAATACAGGTGCTGCCCGTCTTCACAGCTTTACAGGTGGTTTACGTGAAAACATGGTACCAGAATCAGCAACAGCAGTCGTTTCAGGTGATTTAGCTGACTTGCAAGCTAAACTAGATGCCTTTGTTGCAGAACACAAACTTAGAGGAGAACTCCAAGAAGAAGCTGGCCAATACAAGGTGACGATCATTGGTAAATCAGCCCATGGTGCTATGCCTGCTTCAGGTGTCAATGGCGCAACTTACCTTGCCCTCTTCCTCAGCCAGTTTGGCTTTGCTGGTCCAGCCAAAGACTACCTTGACATCGCAGGTAAAATTCTATTGAACGATCATGAGGGTGAAAATCTCAAGATTGCTCATGTGGATGAAAAGATGGGTGCTCTTTCTATGAATGCTGGCGTCTTCCGCTTCGATGAAACAAGTGCTGATAATACCATTGCCCTTAATATCCGCTATCCAAAAGGAACAAGTCCAGAACAAATCAAGTCAATCCTAGAAAACTTGCCAGTTGCTTCTGTCAGTCTATCAGAACATGGTCACACGCCTCACTATGTGCCAATGGAAGATCCACTTGTGCAAACCTTGTTGAATGTCTATGAAAAACAAACTGGCCTTAAAGGTCACGAGCAAGTTATCGGTGGTGGAACCTTTGGTCGCTTGTTAGAGCGCGGAGTTGCCTATGGTGCTATGTTCCCAGACTCAATTGACACCATGCACCAAGCCAATGAATTTATCGCCTTGGATGATCTCTTCCGAGCAGCAGCAATCTATGCCGAAGCTATTTATGAATTGATCAAATAAAACGATAGAAGTCTGAGATTGTATGCTTGGACTGGAAAGTAGATGTCTCAAATTGAAAGAATCAAGCAGGCTATCATGGCGGATCCGCAGAATGCTAGCTATACAGAGCGTGGCATCGAGCCTCTTTTTGCAGCACCAAAGACTGCTCGCATCAATATCATCGGTCAAGCACCGGGGCTTAAAACACAGGAGGCAGGCCTTTACTGGAAGGATAAGAGTGGTGACCGCCTGAGAGACTGGCTAGGTGTGGATGAAGATGCCTTTTACAATTCAGGTTATTTTGCTGTTTTGCCTATGGATTTCTACTTTCCAGGGCATGGTAAGTCAGGCGACCTGCCACCGCGAACTGGTTTTGCAGAAAAATGGCATCCGCAGCTCTTACAGGAATTGCCTGATATTCAGTTAACCCTCTTGATTGGGCAATATGCCCAAGCCTACTATTTACAGGAGAAAATCAGTGGGAAGGTAACGGAGAGGGTGAAACACTATAAAGACTATCTGCCAACCTATTTTCCACTAGTTCACCCCTCACCACGAAATCAAATCTGGATGGCCAAAAATCCTTGGTTTGAGTCAGAAGTGGTGCCAGATTTGAAAAAAAGAATTAAAACCATTTTATAGTCAATGAAAATCAAAGAGCAAACTAGGAAGCTAGCCGCAGGTTGCTCAAAGTACAGCTTTGAGGTTGTGGATAGNNNAAGTCAGTAACCATACCTATGGTAAGGCGACGCTGACGTGGTTTGAAGAGATTTTCGAAGAGCATTAGGAGAAAAAGAATGAAAGAAATAACCTTTGACGCATTTTACCAGCTTTATCAAAACGACCAACTTTCTCTAGTGGACGTGAGAGAAGTGGACGAATTTGAAACTCTTCATTTAGAAGGTGCCCACAACCTACCACTTAGTCAATTGGCTGATACCTATGATCAGTTGGATAAGAACCAGTTACATTATGTTATTTGCAAATCTGGAATGAGATCGGCGCGTGCTTGCCAATTTCTAGCTGAACAAAGTTATGAGGTTATCAATGTACAAGGTGGCATGACGGCCTTTGAAGAACTCTAAACGTAAGAATTTTCTCCTGCTTGGTGTGGACTGGGTAGGAGAATTTTATTTTTAGACAATTCTCATTTTTAAGAATCTTGAAAACATTCAATATTTACTTCGTGAAGCTTTTTTCATACTCCTATTCATGATATACTAGGTCAGTATTTTATAAATATGAAGGAGATTTTCATGGCTAAAAAAGGTGCCCTAACAGGTTTGCTCCTGTTTGGAATATTTTTTGGTGCGGGGAACTTGATTTTTCCGCCTTCTCTAGGTGCTCTATCTGGAGAACATTTTCTTCCTGCCATCGCAGGTTTTGTTTTTTCAGGCGTAGGTATCGCCGTTTTGACCCTTATTATTGGAACGCTAAATCCTAAAGGATATATTTACGAGATTTCAACAAAGATAGCGCCTTGGTTTGCGACTCTTTACCTCTCAGTTCTTTACTTGTCAATTGGTCCATTCTTTGCTATCCCACGTACAGCTACAACAGCTTACGAAGTAGGGATTAGCCCCCTTTTGTCGGATGCAAATAAAGGTCTTGGTTTGATTGTCTTTACGGTTCTTTACTTTGCAGCAGCCTATTTGATTTCGCTTAATCCATCAAAAATCTTGGACCGCATTGGACGTATTTTAACGCCAGTCTTTGCGATTTTGATTGTTATCTTGGTTGTTCTGGGAGCTTTCAAATACGGTGGAACAAGTCCTCAAGCTGCTTCAGCTGCTTATCAAGCTTCTGCCTTTGGGACAGGTTTCCTAGAAGGTTATAACACCTTGGACGCCCTCGCCTCAGTTGCCTTTAGCGTAATCGCAGTTCAAACCTTGAAACAACTTGGATTTTCAAGTAAGAAAGAATACATTTCGACTATTTGGGTGGTTGGTATCGTTGTAGCCCTTGCCTTTAGTGCTCTTTACATTGGTTTAGGATTCCTTGGAAATCATTTCCCAGTACCAGCTGAGGCTATGAAAGGTGGAACACCAGGTGTTTACATCTTGTCACAAGCCACTCAAGAAATATTTGGTTCAACAGCTCAACTCTTCCTCGCAGCTATGGTTACTGTAACCTGCTTCACAACAACAGTTGGTCTGATTGTGTCAACAGCTGAGTTCTTTAATGAACGCTTCCCACAAATCAGCTACAAGGTTTATGCGACAGCCTTTACCTTGATTGGCTTTGCCATTGCCAATTTGGGTCTTGATGCGATTATCAAGTACTCCATTCCAGTATTGGTTATCTTGTACCCAATCACCATTGCCATCGTTATGATTGTCATTGTCAACAAATTCGTGGCTCTTTCAAAACCAGGTATGCAGTTGACAATTGCTGTTGTTACAGCTATTGGCATTGCAAGCGTACTAGGAAGCTCCTTTAAGGTTGAATTTTTTGCAAATCTTGTTAGCGTTCTTCCTTTTGCCAAGGCCTCACTCCCATGGTTGGTTCCAGCCATTGTCGGAATCTTGCTCTCATTGGTTCTACCAAACAAGCAAGAAAGCGATGTTTTTGAAATGGAATAATTACTAAAATCACTTTTGTAGTCAAGTCTACAGGAGTGGTTTTCTTTTTTTATCCTATGATAAATGTGTTATAATAGGTAGCAAAAGAGGTGAAGAAATGAATCAAACAGTAGAATATATCAAAGAACTAACAGCTATTGCATCGCCAACAGGCTTCACTCGTGAGATTTCGGACTATTTAGTCAAGACTTTAGAAGGTTTTGGTTACCAGCCGGTTCGCACAGCTAAGGGCGGTGTCAATGTGACCATTAAAGGTCAAAAAGATGAACAACACCGCTATGTGACTGCCCATGTAGATACGCTGGGTGCCATTGTCCGTGCTGTCAAACCAGACGGTCGTCTCAAAATGGACCGTATCGGTGGTTTTCCTTGGAACATGATTGAAGGAGAAAACTGTACCGTTCATGTGGCTAGCACAGGTCAAAAGCTATCAGGTACCATCCTCATCCACCAAACTTCTTGCCATGTCTATAAGGATGCAGGAACTGCAGAACGCACGCAGGACAATATGGAAGTGCGTTTGGACGCCAAAGTAACAAATGAAAAAGAAACTCGTGCCTTGGGGATTGAGGTCGGTGATTTTATCAGTTTTGACCCACGAACTGTCGTGACAGAGACAGGTTTTATCAAGTCTCGTCATTTGGACGACAAGGTCAGCGCAGCGATTTTGCTTAACCTGCTTCGTATCTATAAGGAAGAGAAGATTGAATTGCCCGTAACAACCCATTTTGCTTTTTCAGTCTTTGAAGAAGTGGGACACGGTGCTAATTCTAACATTCCTGCTCAGGTAGTAGAATATCTGGCTGTGGACATGGGAGCTATGGGAGATGACCAGCAGACAGACGAATATACAGTATCCATCTGTGTCAAGGATGCTTCAGGTCCTTATCACTATGACTTCCGTCAACACTTGGTTGCTTTGGCTAAAGAGCAAGATATTCCATTTAAGCTGGATATCTATCCATTTTATGGTTCGGATGCTTCAGCAGCTATGTCTGCAGGGGCAGAAGTCAAACACGCCCTTCTCGGTGCTGGTATCGAGTCTAGTCATTCTTATGAGCGCACTCATATTGACTCGGTGGTTGCAACAGAGCGTATGGTTGATGCTTATCTAAAAAGCAACTTGGTAGATTGATATGTGTCTTATTTGTCAGAGAATTGAGCTCATTAAAGCTGGGGAAAATCCCTATTTTGTCAAAGAGTTGGAAACAGGCTATCTTGTTATTGGAGACCACCAGTATTTTGAAGGCTATAGTCTTTTTCTAGCCAAGGAACATGTCACCGAATTGCATCATTTAGAAAAGGAAACGAGGCTCCGTTTTCTAGAGGAAATGAGTTTAGTCCAAGAGGCAGTTGCCAAGGCCTTTACTGCTGAGAAAATGAATATCGAGCTTCTAGGCAATGGCGATGCCCACCTTCATTGGCACATTTTCCCTAGACGAACAGGTGATATGAATGGTCACGGCCTCAAGGGACGTGGTCCAGTCTGGTGGGTTCCCTTTGAAGAAATGACAGCAGAAACCTGCCAAGCAAAACCTGATGAGATTGAAAAATTAGTCAAACGTTTATCGTCAGAACTAGATAAACTATTAGAAATAAAGGAGTAAAAATGAAAAAAAGATACCTTGTCTTGACAGCCTTGCTAGCCTTGACATTGGCAGCTTGTTCACAAGAAAAAACAAAAAATGAAGATGGAGCAGCTAAAACAGAGCAAACAGCTAAAGCTGATGGAACAGTCGGTAGTAATTCTCAAGGAACTGCCCAGAAAAAAGCAGAAGTGGTCAATAAAGGAGACTACTACAGCATCCAAGGGAAATACGATGAAATCATCGTAGCAAATAAACACTATCCATTGTCGAAAGACTACAATCCAGGGGAAAATCCAACAGCCAAGGCAGAGTTGGTCAAACTCATCAAGGCTATGCAAGAGGCAGGTTTCCCGATTAGCGACCATTATAGTGGTTTTAGAAGTTATGAAACTCAGACCAAGCTCTATCAAGATTATGTCAACCAAGATGGGAAGGCAGCAGCTGACCGTTACTCTGCCCGTCCTGGCTATAGCGAACACCAGACAGGCTTGGCCTTTGATGTGATTGGGACTGATGGTGATTTGGTAACAGAAGAAAAAGCAGCCCAATGGCTTTTGGATCATGCAGCTGATTATGGCTTTGTTGTCCGTTATCTCAAAGGTAAGGAAAAGGAAACAGGCTATATGGCTGAAGAATGGCACCTGCGTTATGTCGGAAAAGAAGCAAAAGAAATTGCTGCAAGTGGTCTCAGTTTGGAAGAGTATTACGGCTTTGAAGGCGGAGATTACGTCGATTAAAAAATAAACTTTTCTCTTGCAATTCCAGATAAATAGTGTATAATAGATGGGTATGTGAAAAGCATACTTGTGGGAGGTAAAAATCTCTAATTACCGCCAAAACCACAAAGGAGGATTTAAAAATGGCTAAAAAAGTCGAAAAACTTGTAAAATTGCAAATCCCTGCTGGTAAAGCTACACCAGCTCCACCGGTTGGACCTGCTCTTGGTCAAGCTGGTATCAACATCATGGGATTCACAAAAGAGTTCAACGCTCGTACAGCTGACCAAGCTGGGATGATTATTCCAGTTGTTATCTCAGTTTACGAAGATAAATCATTTACTTTCGTTACGAAAACACCACCAGCTGCTGTTCTTTTGAAAAAAGCTGCAGGTGTTGAAAAAGGATCAAGTACACCTAATAAAACTAAAGTTGCTACAGTTACTCGTGCACAAGTACAAGAAATTGCAGAAACTAAGATGCCAGATTTGAACGCAGCAAACGTAGAGTCTGCAATGCGTATGATCGAAGGTACTGCTCGTTCTATGGGATTCACTGTTGTTGACTAATCAATAACACAGTAGAAAATCTCACAGCAGTCTATTAGTTGCTTTTCATACTAGGCAAGTGACTGATACTTGTACTTGGGTACAGCAAGGGAACTTAAGGCCGTAGGAAAAGGAAAGTAATAGACTGAAAACCCGCAAGACTTCATCATTTCGAGGAGTGACGTGGGAGATGAAAATCGATTGAACCACTTACAAGGAGAATAGAAAATGGCTAAAAAAAGCAAACAACTTCGTGCTGCTCTTGAGAAAATCGACAGCACAAAAGCATACAGCGTAGAAGAAGCTGTAGCACTTGCAAAAGAAACTAACTTTGCAAAATTTGACGCAACTGTAGAAGTTGCTTACAACTTGAACATCGACGTTAAAAAAGCTGACCAACAAATCCGTGGAGCAATGGTATTGCCAAACGGTACTGGTAAAACTTCACGCGTTCTTGTTTTCGCACGCGGTGCAAAAGCTGAAGAAGCAAAAGCTGCTGGTGCAGACTTTGTTGGTGAAGATGACCTTGTTGCTAAAATCAACGACGGTTGGTTGGACTTCGACGTAGTTATCGCTACACCTGATATGATGGCTCTTGTTGGACGTCTTGGACGTGTCCTTGGACCACGTAACTTGATGCCAAACCCTAAAACTGGTACTGTAACAATGGATGTTGCTAAAGCAGTTGAAGAGTCTAAAGGTGGTAAAATCACTTACCGTGCTGACCGTGCAGGTAACGTTCAAGCAATCATCGGTAAAGTATCATTTGAAGCTGAAAAATTGGTTGAAAACTTCAAAGCTTTCAACGAAACAATCCAAAAAGCAAAACCAGCTACAGCTAAAGGAACTTACGTAACAAACTTGACTATCACAACTACTCAAGGTGTTGGTATCAAAGTTGACGTAAACTCACTTTAATCAGTAGTTAAAGTAATGTAAAAAAGTTGAAGACGCTATGTCTCAACTTTTTTTGATTTCAAAATCTAGTGGAATAAATCTGGAATAGTCCATCGAGCTTTCTAATACTCTTCGAAAATCTCTTCAAACCACGTCAACGTCGCCTTGCCGTGAGTATGGTTACTGACTTCGTNNTTTGAGCAACCTGCGGCTAGTTTCCTAGTTTGCTCTTTGATTTTCATTGAGTATAACACATTGTTAGAAGTTGGTTTAAATTTCCTAATCAGTTTGTTCACATTTACCTTCGATATATTATATCCCATAGTTAAGGTTGGTCATACAGATGATTATAGTCATGGAGCCGTAAAACTTAGTGTTTCTTTAGTTGACAAAGATGCCATGAAAAAAATATCTGTAACTGTAATAGGATATTTTGAAATAAATATAGATGAAAATATCACCGATATTCTATACGTAAATGGTACTGCTATTCTTTATCCTTATTTACGTTCTATTGTTTCAATAGTTTCGGCAATTGATAGCAGTGAAGCAATGTTGCTACCTACCATTAATGTTTTAGAGTTACTAGATAAATCTCAACCTTTTGAAGAAGAATAATTTATTAGCTCACTAAATTGAGGGTAAGGAAAAGTAAAAGCTGTAAGAAAAATGTCTTGCATTATACAGCAACCTTTTGGGAATGAGTAGATGGATTGAATAAAATTTGATTAAGAGTGGATGATTTATCTGTAGATTATTATTGGACAGTTAGTCTTGAAGTAGTCTAAGAATTAGGTTATAATCAGTAGAATCCTTGCTAATAATGAGGAGGTTAGTTTATGTATAGTAGACTGAATCTAAAATAGTACGAAACAATTGCTAAAACATTTATAGAAATTAATTTTACTTTCCCAATCGATTTGTTCTCATCTTATTTCAATCCGCTATATATTATGGTATCGAATCTTCATCAGAATGATAAAATTAATCAATTGATATCTGATTACAAACAGAATATGAAAGCTTTTTATATCACTATTGAAAAATTTATACGAGATGATGAAAGCCTTAAGTGTTATTTTATAAAGGTTATTTCAAGTCGTTCCAAGGTAACAAGTCTAGATCAGATTGAAGCTGATAAAACGATACAAAGAAAATATTCAAGTGAGCTAAAAAAATTTATTGGATTTTATAATGAGATTATTTGTGAGGAAAATAGTTTCCTACATGTACGAAAGAGGTGGTCGAGTTGGTTTAGGTAGTCGATGCGTGAGTTGATAATTCTCAGGGTATGGACTTCTTTTTCATGAATGAGGTAAAAGAGCAGGTATTGTTTAGAGACAATCATTCTGAGCATATTTTCTGGATAGAGGGAGTATCCGATTTTATGATCAAAGTTAATACCGCCCTCTGGTGAGAAGATGAGTAGGTTGGTAATTTAAACTATTCAACTGAATTTTTGATTAAAAGTATTATTTTATGAGAGAAATCCTAATTTCACAATCCATAGGCAAACGCTTGCATTCTGTTTTTTATTGGACTATAATAGATTGGTATAAAGCCTTCTGTAGTAATAAAATATAGAAGGTGTAGAAAGTAAGGATTTAGAATATTTGTAGTTAAAAACACAATGTTGTTATTCCTTATGATAGGGAGATAGATATGGCAATGATAGAAGTGGAACATCTTCAGAAAAATTTTGTGAAGACTGTTAAGGAACCGGGCTTGAAGGGGGCTTTGCGCTCCTTTATTCATCCTGAAAAGCAGACCTTTGAAGCGGTCAAGGATTTGACCTTTGAAGTTCCAAAAGGGCAGATTTTAGGATTTATCGGGGAAAATGGTGCTGGGAAGTCGACAACCATTAAAATGCTGACAGGAATTTTGAAACCAACATCTGGTTTTTGTCGGATTAACGGCAAGATTCCCCAGGACAATCGGCAAGATTATGTCAAAGATATTGGCGTAGTCTTTGGACAACGCACCCAGCTATGGTGGGATTTGGCTCTGCAAGAGACCTACACTGTCTTAAAAGAGATTTATGATGTGCCAGACTCGCTCTTTCATAAGCGTATGGACTTTTTGAATGAAGTCTTGGATTTGAAGGACTTTATCAAGGATCCCGTGCGGACTCTTTCACTGGGACAACGGATGCGGGCGGATATTGCGGCCTCCTTGCTCCACAATCCCAAGGTTCTTTTTTTAGATGAGCCGACCATTGGTTTGGACGTTTCGGTTAAGGATAATATTCGTCGGGCAATTACTCAGATCAATCAAGAGGAAGAAACTACCATTCTTTTGACCACTCACGATTTGAGTGATATTGAGCAACTTTGTGATCGGATTTTCATGATTGACAAGGGGCAAGAGATTTTTGATGGAACGGTGAGCCAACTCAAGGAGACCTTTGGTAAGATGAAGACTCTCTCTTTTGAACTGCTACCAGGTCAAAGTCATCTCGTCTCTCACTATGAAGGTCTGTCTGATATGACCATTGATAGACAAGGAAACAGCCTCAACATTGAATTTGATAGTTCTCGCTACCAGTCAGCTGACATTATCAAGCAAACCCTGTCTGATTTTGAAATCCGCGATTTGAAAATGGTGGATACGGATATTGAGGATATTATCCGTCGCTTCTACCGAAAGGAGCTCTAGGATGATCAAATTGTGGAGACGTTATAAACCCTTTATCAATGCAGGGGTTCAGGAGTTGATTACTTACCGAGTCAACTTTATTCTCTATCGGATTGGCGATGTCATGGGGGCTTTTGTGGCCTTTTATCTCTGGAAGGCTGTCTTTGATTCTTCGCAAGAGTCTTTGATTCAGGGCTTCAGTATGGCGGATATCACCCTCTACATCATCATGAGTTTTGTGACCAATCTTCTGACTAGATCCGATTCGTCCTTTATGATTGGGGAGGAGGTCAAGGATGGCTCCATTATCATGCGTTTGTTGCGACCAGTGCATTTTGCGGCCTCCTATCTTTTCACCGAGCTTGGTTCCAAGTGGTTGATTTTTATCAGCGTTGGCCTTCCATTTTTAAGTGTCATTGTTTTGATGAAAATCTTATCTGGGCAAGGGATTGTAGAAGTGCTGGGATTAACTGTCCTTTATCTCTTTAGCCTAACTTTGGCTTATCTGATTAACTTTTTCTTTAATATTTGCTTTGGATTTTCAGCCTTTGTGTTTAAAAATCTTTGGGGTTCCAATCTACTCAAGACTTCCATAGTGGCCTTTATGTCTGGAAGTTTGATTCCCTTGGCTTTCTTTCCAAAGGTTGTTGCAGATATTCTGTCCTTCCTGCCTTTTTCATCCTTGATTTATACCCCAGTCATGATTATTGTTGGGAAATACGATGCTAATCAGATGCTTCAGGCACTCGCTTTGCAGTTTTTCTGGCTCTTAGTGATGGTGGGCTTGTCTCAGTTGATTTGGAAACGAGTCCAGTCCTTTATCACCATTCAAGGAGGTTAGTATGAAAAAATATCAACGCATGCATCTGATTTTTATCAGACAATACATCAAGCAAATCATGGAATACAAGGTGGATTTTGTGGTTGGTGTCTTGGGAGTCTTTCTGACTCAAGGCCTGAATCTCTTATTTCTCAATGTCATCTTTCAACACATCCCATCCCTAGAAGGTTGGACTTTTCAAGAAATTGCCTTTATCTATGGTTTTTCCTTGATTCCTAAGGGCTTGGACCATCTCTTTTTTGACAATCTCTGGGCACTGGGGCAACGCTTGGTGCGAAAAGGAGAATTTGATAAGTATCTGACTCGTCCTATCAATCCTCTCTTTCACATCTTGGTTGAGACCTTTCAGATTGATGCCTTAGGCGAACTCTTGGTCGGTGGTATTTTATTGGGAACAACCATGACCAGCATTGCTTGGACTCTTCCAAAATTCCTGCTTTTCCTAGTCTGTATTCCTTTTGCGACCTTGATTTATACTTCTCTTAAAATCGCGACAGCCAGTATCGCCTTTTGGACCAAGCAGTCAGGCGCCATGATTTACATCTTCTATATGTTCAATGACTTTGCTAAGTATCCGATTTCTATTTACAATTCTCTTCTTCGTTGGTTGATTAGCTTTATCGTGCCTTTCGCCTTTACAGCCTACTATCCTGCTAGCTATTTCTTGCAGGACAAGGATGTACTCTTTAACATCGGAGGTTTGATTTTGATTTCCCTTGTCTTTTTTGGTATTTCCTTGAAACTATGGGACAGGGGCTTGGATTCTTATGAAAGTGCTGGATCCTAAGATGAAGAAACTCAAAGCCTTGTCTTAGGACAGGCTTTTTCTAATAGAGATGAAAATTCCTTGACATCTATTCTCAGAGTGCTATACTGTAAGTGTAATCGCCGATTTATCTCAGTTGGTAGAGCAAGGCACTCGTAAAGCCTAGGTCACAGGTGAACATATGACTGAAGATTTGAAAAAATAGATATGTATAAATAACCGTTAACCCCAATTATTCACCCCTAATCTAAAAACCATCCAGAATCCTTGCCTTAGCTTAGATCCTGGATGGTTTCTTTTTTCACCCAATGGGTGTTTTTTACTAGACAAAAAAGAGTTTCCCCTTTACGGTATAAGTGTAGAAAAAA
>NZ_VMMT01000035.1:0-41925 GCF_013277355.1 Streptococcus sp. 1343 | reverse complement strand
GGAGTAGGTCCACATGTCCATAGTCACTATATACGAGAATTTTGCTATTGTTATGGAGCTGTTGATGCCCATACAGGCGAATCATTTTTCTTAATCGCTGGTGGATGTCATACTGAGTGGATGAACGCCTTTTTAGAAGAGCTTTCACAAGCTTATTCAGATGATTATCTTTTACTCGTTATGGACAATGCCATATGGCATAAATCAAGTACCTTAAAGATTCCGACTAATATTGGCTTTACCTTTATTCCTCCATACACCAGAGATGAACCCCATTGAACAAGTGTGGAAAGAGATTCGTAAACGTGGATTTAAGAATAAAGCCTTTCGAACTTTGGAAGATGTCATGAATCAACTTCAAGATGTCATACAAGGACTGGAGAAGGAGGTGATAAAGTCCATCGTTAATCGGAGATGGACTAGAATGCTTTTTGAAAGTAGATGAGTATAACTGGTTGATGAGACTGTGAAAAGAGCATAAAGACCAGCTTGCAAGCTGGTCATACTCTTCGAAAATCTCTTCAAACCACGTCAGCTTCATCTACAACCTCAAAGCAGTGCTTTGAGCAACCTACGGCTAGCTTCCTAGTTTGCTCTTTGATTCTCATTGAGTATCAGTATAGGTTATAAGAATAAGTCTTGTAGGGTTTTGGCAACACCGTCTTGGTCATTGGTCAGAGAAATTTGCTCATCTGCATAAGGGAGTAGCTCTGGATTGGCATTTTTCATGGCATAACCCTTCCCAGCAAAAGCGAGCATTTCGGTATCATTGTGTTCATCTCCAAAGGCAATCAAATCTTTTTTGTCGCGATTCATTATCTTGAGCAAGTAGTCCAAAGCAAAGGCCTTGTTGACACCTTTTGGGGTACATTCAAGGATATTGAGCGGACCTCCCCAGGTATTGATAGAAAGTTGATGCTGGTAGAAGGCGTTCATGTCTTTTGCCAAGGCATATTTGTCACTGGCTCTGGTCTGCAAGAGGATACAGTTAGGGTCCTTGGTCACCAATTCAGGCTGGAATTGATCTTCAGGCTGGAAAGCTTCTACACCAAATAGTTTGGGATTGGCAATTTCTTCATTGAGATTTGTAATGTAGAATTTTTTACGATATTCTCCAGCGATAAAATCGGCTTGAATGTCCTCTGAACGTTGAACCATATCTAGCAGATATTTTTTGTTTACAGTCAAACACTTTTCAAAATCCCAAACTTGGTCTGGTAAATGAGTAAGGGATCCGTTGAAGTTAATCATAGGAGTGTCTAAGCCCAGTTCACGGTAAAAATCTTTTGACATACGGTAAGGGCGACCTGTCGTAATAATAACCTGATGGCCTTTTTCAGCAACTTTTTTGATGGTTTTTTTGGTAAAGTCAGAAATCTGACTGTCCGAGTTGAGCAGGGTTCCATCCAGGTCAACTGCAATAATTTTTTTCGTCATATGGTCCTTTCTAGTGTCTTTCCAGATAAGATGTCTACTATTATAACAAAAAGCAGAGAGAAAAGCAGATTCCAAACAAAAAATGAAATTGAATCAATTTCTTAAATAAATTAATCAAAGATATTGAAAAAGTGAATGATAAATGATATAATTCTATTATTGTTCGTAAAAATTAAAAGGAGATTGATAATGGACAAATTATTTAAACTAAAAGAGAATGGTACAGACGTTCGTACAGAGGTTCTCGCTGGTTTAACAACTTTCTTTGCAATGAGCTATATTCTCTTTGTAAACCCACAAATTCTTTCGCAAACAGGAATGCCTGCTCAGGGTGTATTCCTCGCAACGATTATCGGTGCAGTTGCTGGTACCCTGATGATGGCCTTCTACGCTAACTTACCTTATGCCCAAGCGCCAGGTATGGGACTCAATGCCTTCTTCACCTTTACAGTTGTATTCGGGCTTGGTTATTCATGGCAAGAAGCTCTAGCTATGGTCTTTATCTGTGGAATTATCTCATTGATTATTACCTTGACAAATGTTCGTAAAATGATCATTGAATCGATTCCAAACGCCCTTCGTTCAGCTATTTCAGCTGGTATCGGTGTCTTTCTTGCCTACGTGGGGATTAAGAATGCTGGGCTTTTGAAATTTACGATTGATCCAGGCAACTATACTGTTGTAGGAGAAGGGGCTGACAAAGCTCAAGCAACGATTGCAGCAAATGCTTCAGCAGTTCCAGGCTTGGTCAGCTTTAATAATCCAGCTGTTTTGGTGGCTCTTGCAGGACTTGCTATCACAATCTTCTTTGTTATCAAAGGAATTAAAGGGGGAATTATCCTCTCTATCTTGACAACAACTGTTCTTGCTATTGCAGTTGGTTTGGTAGATTTGTCAAGCATCGATTTTGCTAATAACCATGTTGGTGCAGCCTTTGAAGATTTGAAGACAGTCTTTGGTGCAGCTCTTGGTTCAGAAGGTTTGGGAGCTTTGATTTCAGATACAGCTCGCTTGCCTGAAACTCTGATGGCCATTCTAGCCTTCTCATTGACAGATATTTTTGACACGATTGGTACCTTGATCGGTACAGGTGAAAAAGTTGGTATTGTAGCAACAAATGGTGAAAATCACCAATCAGCTAAGTTGGACAAGGCTCTTTACTCTGACTTGATTGGTACTTCAATTGGTGCCATCGCAGGTACTTCGAATGTAACGACTTATGTTGAGTCTGCTGCTGGTATCGGTGCAGGTGGACGTACTGGTTTGACAGCCTTGGTCGTGGCAATCTGTTTTGCGATCTCAAGCTTCTTTAGCCCACTTCTAGCGATTGTACCAACAGCCGCTACAGCTCCAATCTTGATTATCGTTGGGATTATGATGTTGGCTAGCTTGAAAAATATCCATTGGGACGATATGTCTGAAGCGGTTCCTGCTTTCTTCACATCTATCTTTATGGGATTCAGCTACTCTATCACTCAAGGGATTGCAGTTGGTTTCTTGACTTACACTTTGACTAAGATTGTTAAAGGTCAAGCTAAAGATGTCCATGTCATGATTTGGATTTTGGATGCCTTGTTTATCCTTAACTATATCAGCATGGCCCTATAAATGCTATAATATAAAAAGGGGTTCTCCCCTTTTTATATTATAGTTACTTGAAAATTGCTTCAAACTAGGTAGGTGATTTTGATTGAATGGTAGGAGTATGATTGATGATAAAAAAGAATATTTGGGATGAAGTATTAAACAGGGGGAAGTGGTTAATAATCTTTCTAGTAGGGCTTTTGTTTTCTCAGTTTCCTTTAGCCCTAGCAACTTTTTTAACTAGCAGAAAATTTCCACTGCTTCAAACGGGACTATTAGTAGGGGTCTTATCTCTTGTGGTTTTAACTGTATTTATAATAGGTGCTAGGAAAACACAGTTGGCTAGTTTTGGTTTATCGTTTTTCAAGGCTAAGGATTTGGCTAGATTGGCCTTAAGCTATCTAGTGATTCTTGCCTTTAATATTCTTGGTGTGGTCTTACTGCATTTGATGAATGAAACAACAACCAGCAATCAATCAAATATTAATGATTTGGTCCAGAATAGTTCCTTAATTTCCAGTTTTTTCTTACTGGTTCTAATAGCTCCTATTTGTGAGGAGATTTTATGTCGAGGAGTGATTCCTAAAAAACTCTTTCGTGGTAAAGAAAATGTGGGTTATATAGTCGGTGCTATTATCTTTGCCTTGCTTCATTTACCGACAAATCTACCTTCTCTTCTTATCTATGGAGGAATGTCAACTGTGCTAACTTGGACAGTTTATAAAACCCAACGTTTGGAAATGTCTATCTTACTTCACATGATTGTTAATGGAGTTTTTTTCTGTTTGTTGGCTTTTGTGGTGATCATGAGTCGGACATTAGGGATTTCTGTTTAAGATTTTTGACAATTGCTTACTTGTTTCTACTGGGAAAAAGATGAATGCAATCGTGTCCATTTTTTTCTTTTTATGGTAAAATAGAGAAATAATATGATGAAAAGCCTTGAGGGAGTGACCGATATGTCAAGTAAAGCCAATCATGCAAAGACAGCTATTTGCGGAATTATCAATGTAACCCCAGACTCCTTTTCGGACGGTGGTCAATTTTTTGCTCTTGAGCAGGCACTCCGGCAGGCTCGTAAATTGATAGCAGAAGGAGCCAGTATGCTAGATATCGGTGGAGAATCAACTCGGCCGGGAAGTAGCTATAGCTATGTTGAGATAGAAGAGGAAATCCAGCGTGTTGTTCCAGTGATTAAAGCGATTCGCAAGGAAAGTGATGTCCTCATTTCTATTGATACTTGGAAAAGTCAGGTGGCAGAGGCTGCTTTGGCTGCTGGTGCCAATCTGGTCAATGATATCACTGGCCTCATGGGAGATGAGAAAATGGCTCATGTGGTTGCTAAGGCTGGAGCGAAAGTGGTCATTATGTTTAACCCAGTCATGGCTCGACCTCAGCATCCTAGCTCGCTCATCTTTCCTCATTTTGGTTTTGGACAAGCTTTTACAGAGGAAGAGTTAGCTGACTTTGAAAAATTGCCAATCGAAGAGTTGATGGAGACTTTTTTTGAACGAGCACTAGCGAGAGCAGAGGAAGCAGGGATTGCTCAAGAAAACATCCTGCTGGATTCAGGAATTGGCTTTGGTCTGACCAAGAAAGAAAATCTGCTTCTTTTACGGGATCTGGATAAACTACATCAGAAAGGCTATCCAATCTTTCTCGGAGTGTCGCGCAAGCGGTTTGTCATCAATATTCTTGAAGAAAATGGTTTTGAAGTCAATCCTGAGACAGAACTTGGTTTCCGCAATCGAGATACGGCTTCGGCTCATGTAACCAGTATCGCTGCGAGACAGGGTGTGGAAGTGGTGCGCGTGCATGATGTAGTTAGTCACAGGATGGCAGTTGAAATTGCCTCCGCCATTCGTCTGGCTGATGAAGCGGAAGATTTAGATTTAAAACAATATAAATAAGATGAAAGAAATTCAAAACAATCAGTGGATTGCTAACTACCGGACGGACCAACCGCATTTTGGCTTGGAACGAATGGAGGAACTATTAGCTTTGCGTGGCAATCCCCATCTCAAACTCAAGGTCATCCATATCGGAGGGACCAATGGCAAGGGTTCGACCATTGCTTTTTTGAAAAAGATGCTAGAAAAGCTAGGGCTGAGAGTTGGCGTGTTTAGCTCGCCCTATCTCATTCATTATACAGACCAGATTAGCATCAATGGGGAATCTATCCCAGAGGCTAGACTAGAAGCCCTCATGGCAGACTATCAGTCTTTGTTGGAAGGGGAATCGGCTACCAATTTGCAGGGGACAACTGAGTTTGAAATAATTACAGCTATAGCCTATGATTACTTTGCCTCAGAGCAAGTAGATGTGGCTATCATGGAAGTCGGCATGGGTGGGCTTTTAGATAGTACCAATGTCTGCCAGCCAATTTTAACAGGAATTACGACCATTGGATTGGACCATGTAGCCCTACTTGGTGACACCTTGGAAGCCATAGCAGAGCAGAAAGCTGGTATTATCAAACAAGGTATTCCCTTGGTGACAGGTCGTATCGCTCCAGAAGCTTTGGCTATGATTGACCGCATTGCGGAAGGGAAAGATGCGTCGAGACTTGCCTACGGGGCAAATTATCATGTCAGTCACCAAGAGAGTGTGGTAACGGGTGAAGTATTTGACTATACCAGTGATGTCAGACAAGGTCGCTTCCAGACTGGCCTGCTTGGTTTGCACCAGATAGAGAATGCTGGGATGGCTCTAGCTTTACTTGATACTTTTTGTCAAGAAGATGGGCGAAAACTAGCAAGCAATCACTTGCTTGCTCAAGCCTTGGAAGAAACAAGTTGGCCAGGGCGTTTGGAAATCGTGTCAAGAGATTCCTTGATAATTTTAGATGGAGCCCACAATCCTCATGCCATAAAGGCTTTAGTAGCAACCTTGCAAGAACGCTTTGCGGATTATCGTAAGGAAATCCTCTTTACTTGTATCAAAACCAAGGCCTTGGAGGATATGTTGGACTTGCTGGGGACAATGCCAGATACCAAGCTTACCCTGACACATTTTGATGATAGTCGGGCAACTGATGAAAGCGTGCTGAAAGAGGCGGCTAAGTCTAGAAATCTCAGCTACCAAGGTTGGCAGGATTTTCTAGAGCAGAAATTGACAGATAAAAAAGAAGAGAAACAAACAGTTAGGATTGTCACGGGTTCCTTGTATTTCTTGAGCCAAGTGAGAGCCTATCTGATGGAGAGGAAGAACGAGAATGGATACACAAAAGATTGAAGCAGCTGTAAAAATGATTATCGAGGCTGTAGGAGAGGACGTTAATCGCGAGGGCTTGCAGGAAACGCCTGCTCGTGTGGCCCGTATGTACCAAGAGATTTTTTCAGGTCTTGGTCAAACAGCGGAGGAACATTTGTCAAAATCCTTTGAGATTATTGACGATAATATGGTGGTAGAAAAGGATATCTTTTTCCATACCATGTGTGAACACCACTTCTTGCCATTTTATGGGAGAGCACATATTGCCTACATTCCAGATGGTCGTGTGGCAGGTTTGTCTAAGCTAGCCCGTACGGTTGAAGTTTATTCTAAAAAGCCGCAAATTCAAGAACGTTTGAATATCGAAGTGGCCGATGCCTTGATGGACTATCTAGGTGCTAAAGGAGCCTTTGTTGTCATTGAGGCAGAGCATATGTGTATGAGCATGCGTGGTGTCAGAAAACCAGGCACTGCAACCTTGACGACAGTAGCTCGTGGTCTATTTGAAACAGATAAGGACCTTCGAGACCAAGCTTATCGTTTAATGGGACTATAATACTCTTCGAAAATCAAATTCAAACCACGTCAGCTTCCATCTGCAACCTCAAAACAGTGTTTTGAGCAGCCTGCGGCTAGCTTCCTAGTTTGTACTTTGATTTTCATTGAGTATAAAAAGAATCCGCTTGAAGCGGATTTTTCTAGAAAGGAATCATTATGGATCAACTGCAGATTAAGGATTTGGAAATTTTTGCCTATCATGGTCTTTTTCCTAGTGAGAAAGAATTGGGGCAGAAGTTTGTCGTTTCAGCCATCCTATCCTATGATATGACCAAGGCGGCTACAGACTTGGATTTGACAGCCTCTGTCCATTACGGAGAATTGTGCCAGCAGTGGACGACTTGGTTTCAGGAAACAACTGAGGATTTGATTGAAACGGTAGCCTATAAACTTTTGGAACGTACTTTTGAGACTTATCCTCTTGTCCAAGAAATGAAGTTGGAATTGAAAAAGCCTTGGGCGCCAGTTCATTTGCCATTAGACACTTGCTCAGTGACCATTCATCGTCGCAAGCAACGAGCCTTTATCGCCCTAGGAAGCAATATGGGAGATAAACAAGCAAACTTGAAACAGGCCATTGAGAAAATACGAGCTCGAGGTATCCATATTCTCAAAGAGTCCAGTGTCTTGACGACGGAGCCTTGGGGTGGTGTGGAGCAAGATAGCTTTGCTAATCAAGTGGTTGAGGTTGAAACCTGGTTGCCGGCCCCAGTTCTATTAGAGACCTTGTTAGCCATTGAGTCAGAGATGGGACGGGTGAGAGAAGTACATTGGGGGCCTCGTTTGATTGATTTGGACTTGCTCTTTGTGGAGGACCAGGTCCTTTATACAGATGACCTTATCTTGCCTCATCCTTACATAGCGGAACGCCTTTTTGTCCTTGAGCCCTTACAGGAAATTGCGCCTCATTTTATCCATCCTACATTAAAGCAACCGATCCGCAACTTGTATAATGCTTTGAAAAAATAGAAAAAGCTCTAGTTTTCAGTCGTTTGTAACTGAAGGTTAGAGCTTTTTAAAATAGGTCATTTTCTTCTGGGAGGAGGATAGTTTCTCTACCGTCCATATCTAAAACCAGTACTCTCGGGGGATAAAGAGGGTCGAAAGGATGGTTAAAGTCAAAATCAATGGCTGTAGGGAGGTGTTGACTTGAGAAGTGAAAGGTAATTTTTCCTTGGTTATTAAGCAATTGAAACTCGAGTTCTTCTTCCAATTCAAAGACATTTTTTAAGAAGTGGTCAATAATATACCAAAAAGAGTCAATGATGTCATCAGGCAAGCTGGTAACAATGCCAAAACTAGCCGACCGCATCTGGGTATTGGTAAAAGCCATATTTTTGCCCCCTTTCTTTTCCCTTATCATACAGCAAATAGGATTAAAAATCAAGAAAAGGTGATTTTTTGAAAAGGATTTTAGCTACAGGGAAAAATAAGGAAAAAAATTCCAAAAATCTATCGAAGTTAATAGGTAAATTCCCAAATTAACTTGATTATATAACTTTCAGTTACTTTGAGAAGTTACCTTTGAGAAGTTACCGAAAAATATTTTTCATATCTATTGACTTTTAGGGGTGAAATTTGGTATGATAGTAGGCGGTATTGTTTACCCCATTTGAAAGGCCCCGGAACCTTCCAAATACTTTTCGATGGGAAGGAACACCCATCACCGTAAACAAAAATCGAACTATATATAGGAGAAATCATGAACAAAACAACATTTATGGCTAAACCAGGCCAAGTTGAACGTAAATGGTACGTAGTTGACGCAACTGATGTACCACTTGGACGTCTTTCTGCAGTAGTTGCTAGCGTACTTCGCGGAAAAAACAAACCAACATTTACACCACACACTGATACAGGTGACTTTGTGATTGTTATCAATGCTGAAAAAGTTAAATTGACTGGTAAAAAAGCAACTGATAAAATCTACTACACTCACTCAAACCACCCAGGTGGATTGAAACAAATCTCTGCAGGTGAACTTCGTTCTAAAAATGCAGTACGTTTGATCGAGAAATCAGTTAAAGGTATGCTTCCACACAATACTCTTGGACGCGCTCAAGGTATGAAGTTGAAAGTATTTGTTGGAGCTGAGCACACTCACGCTGCACAACAACCAGAAGTTCTTGACATTTCAGGACTTATCTAAGGAAAGGAACAATAAAGTATGTCACAAGCACAATATGCAGGTACTGGACGTCGTAAAAACGCTGTTGCACGCGTTCGCCTTGTTCCAGGAACTGGTAAAATCACTGTTAACAAAAAAGATGTTGAAGAGTACATCCCACACGCTGACCTTCGTCTTGTCATCAACCAACCATTCGCAGTTACTTCAACTGTAGGTTCATACGACGTTTTCGTTAACGTTGTAGGTGGTGGATACGCTGGTCAATCAGGAGCTATCCGTCACGGTATCGCTCGTGCCCTTCTTCAAGTAGACCCAGACTTCCGCGATTCATTGAAACGCGCAGGACTTCTTACACGTGACTCACGTAAAGTTGAACGTAAGAAACCAGGTCTTAAGAAAGCTCGTAAAGCATCACAATTTAGTAAACGTTAATTCGAAAGAATTACTATACTTATACAGAGCACCTTTCGGGGTGTTCTTTTTTTATACTTTCTTACTAAATTGGTGCAATTGACACAGTTGTTGCGACTTTATACTCTTCGAAAATCTTTTCAAACCACGTCAGCTCTATCTGCAACCTCAAAACAGTGTTTTGAGCAACCTGCGGCTAGCTTCCTAGTTTGCTCTTTGATTTTCATTGAGTAGTAGTCTCTCATGTTTGTTTAGCGTCTAAAAGAGACATTTGAGAAGATTGAAAACAGTTCTCTCTTTTCTCCTAGTATAATGATTGGTAGGAAGGGAGAGAAAAGATGAAATCAATGAGAATCTTATTTTTGTTAGCTTTAATTCAAATCAGTTTGAGTAGCTGTTTTCTATGGAAGGAATGCATCTTGTCCTTTAAACAAAGTACAGCTTTTTTCATCGGAAGTATGGTCTTCGTTTCAGGAATCTGTGCTGGAGTAAATTATCTTTATACCCGTAAGCAAGAAGTCCATAGTGTCCTAGCCAGTAAGAAGTCAGTGAAGCTTTTTTACAGTATGTTACTCTTAATTAATTTATTAGGAGCTGTCCTTGTCTTGTCAGATAACTTGTTCATTAAAAATACGCTGCAGCAAGAATTAGTTGACTTTTTATTGCCATCCTTTTTCTTTCTATTTGGGCTAGATTTGCTGATTTTTTTACCCTTGAAAAAATACATGCGCGATTTTCTTGCTATGCTAGACAGAAAAAAGACAGTGTTGGTGACTATTTTAGCAACACTTCTCTTTTTAAGAAATCCAATGACCATTGTCTCTCTTCTGATGTATATTGGACTGGGTTTGTTTTTTGCAGCCTATCTTGTCCCAAATTCGGTCAAGAAGGAAGTTTCCTTTTATGGTCATATTTTCCGAGATCTTGTATTGGTCATTGCTACGCTCATTTTCTTTTAGAGAAAGCTTGTTTTTATGGATGTTATGATGGTAATACTCTTCGAAAATCTCTTCAAACTACGTCAGCGTCGCCTTGCCGTACTCAAGTACAGCCTGCGGCTAGCTTCCTAGTTTGCTCTTTGATTTTCATTGAGTATAAGTTTAGCAGGAAAATAGACACAAAAGAAAAGTTTTTGGTATAATAAGAGTATGTACACAAAAAATGAAGAAGAGCTACAAGCCTTAGGGGAGCGTTTGGGTCATCTATTAGCAAAGAATGATGTTTTAATCTTAACTGGAGAACTGGGTGCAGGTAAAACGACCTTTACTAAAGGACTTGCTAAAGGTTTACAGATTTCTCAAATGATTAAAAGTCCAACCTATACTATCGTAAGAGAGTATGAGGGGCGTCTTCCGCTTTTCCATTTAGATGTTTATCGAATTGAAGGAGATGCGGATTCTATCGATTTGGATGAGTTTCTCTTTGGTGGCGGAGTGACTGTTATTGAGTGGGGCAATCTCTTAGGAGATGCCTTGCCAGATACTTATTTAGAGTTGGAAATTCTAAAAGAAGAAGACGGTCGCAGATTACATTTCCAAGCAAAGGGTTTGCGTGCAGAAAAGCTTTTAGAGGAGCTTCAACATGGAGTATGAATTGCTCATTAGGGAAGCAGAGCCCAAAGATGCAGCTGAATTAGTGGCCTTTTTAAATCGTGTAAGTTTAGAGACAGATTTTACCAGCCTAGACAGAGATGGTATTCTCTTGACCAGTGAGGAGATGGAAATATTCCTCAACAAGCAAGCTAGTTCGGACAATCAGATAACCTTACTTGCATTCTTAAATGATAAAATTGCTGGTATTGTAAATATTACAGCTGACCAGCGCAAGAGAGTACGTCATATTGGAGATCTCTTCATTGTGATTGGCAAAAGATATTGGAATAATGGCTTGGGAAGTTTGTTGCTAGAAGAAGCGATAGAGTGGGCACAAGCAAGTGGCATTCTGCGTCGTCTCCAACTGACTGTCCAAACTCGTAATCAAGCAGCAGTTCATCTTTATCAAAAGCATGGCTTTATAATTGAAGGTCGCCAAGAGCGTGGGGCATATATAGAAGAAGGGAAATTTATCGATGTTTACTTGATGGGTAAACTGATCGATTAGTAGAAATATGGTTAAAAAAATTATTGGAATGGTGCTAGCTTTACTTTCTGTAACTGTAGTAGGAGCAGGTATTTTTGCTTATACTATTTATCAGCAAGGGACAGAAACCTTAGCTAAAACCTATAAAAAAATCGGCGAAGAAACCAAGGTTATTGAAGCAACTGAACCTTTGACCATTCTGTTAATGGGGGTTGACACCGGAAATGCTGAACGAACTGAAACTTGGGTCGGTAGAAGTGATAGCATGATCTTGATGACAGTGAATCCTAAAACGAAAAAAACAACGATGATGAGTTTAGAGCGGGATATTCTGACCCGCATTGAATCAGGGAATGGTCAGGTTCATGAAGCGAAACTGAATTCAGCATATGCAGATGGTGGAGCAGAGCTTGCTATAGAAACCATTCAAAAAATGATGAATATCCATATTGATCGCTATGTGATGGTCAATATGAAAGGGTTACAAAAACTAGTGGATGCAGTAGGTGGTATTACAGTCAATAATACCCTAGGTTTCCCAATTTCTATCAGTGACCAAGAAGAATTTAATACCATTTCTATTGGTGTTGGGGAGCAACATATTGGGGGAGAAGAAGCCCTAGTCTATGCACGAATGCGTTACCAAGATCCTGAGGGGGATTATGGTCGTCAAAAACGTCAACGTGAAGTTATTCAAAAAGTCATGGAAAAAGCTCTCAGTTTAAATAGCGTTGGTCATTATCAAGAGATTCTAAAAGCTTTGAGTGACAATATGCAGACCAATATTGATTTGTCTGCAAAAAGTATCCCTAACTTGCTAGGGTATAAAGATTCATTTAAAACCATTGAAACTCAGCAGTTGCAGGGTGAAGGAGAGATGCTTCAAGGTGTTTCTTACCAGATTGTTTCGAGAGCCCATATGTTGGAAATGCAAAATTTACTCCGACGTTCTTTGGGACAAGAAGAAGTCACTCAGCTTGAAACTAATGCGGTTTTATTTGAAGATTTATTTGGCAGAGCCCCTGTTGGTGATGAAGATAATTAACTTTTGATACAAATAAAAAATCAATCGTAGGAAAATTCCTGCGATTTTTTCAAAAAAATACGAATAGATAGGTAGGAGGAAACATGAAAGCAGAAATCATTGCTGTTGGAACAGAGATTTTGACAGGACAGATTGTCAATACCAATGCTCAGTTTTTGTCGGAAAAACTAGCAGAAATTGGGGTAGACGTATATTTTCAGACGGCTGTAGGAGACAATGAAGCTCGTCTCTTGTCTTTGCTTGAGATTGCCAGTCAACGTAGCAGTCTGGTGATTTTGACAGGTGGTTTAGGGCCGACTGAGGACGATTTGACCAAACAAACTCTGGCTAAATTTTTAGGGAAAGAATTAGTCTTCGATCCTCAGACCCAGGAGAAGTTGGATGTCTTTTTTGCCCAGAGACCAGACTATGCCCGAACACCTAATAACGAAAGACAAGCTCAAATTGTAGAAGGAGCGACTCCACTGCCCAACGAAACAGGACTGGCTGTGGGAGGCATTTTGGAAGTCGAAGGAGTGACCTACGTCGTCCTTCCAGGTCCACCGAGTGAATTGAAACCTATGGTCTTAAACCAACTTTTACCCAAGTTGATGACAGGGAGAAAGCTGTATTCCCGAGTTCTTCGTTTCTTTGGAATTGGCGAGAGTCAGCTGGTGACGATTTTGGCTGATTTAATTGAGAATCAAACAGATCCGACCTTGGCACCTTATGCCAAGACAGGAGAAGTCACTCTACGTCTGTCAACAAAGGCTAGCAGTCAAGAAGAGGCGAATCAAGCGCTGGATATCTTAGAAAACCAAATCTTGAATCGCCAAACTTTTGAAGGCTTTTCTTTACGAGAACTTTGCTATGGTTATGGGGAAGAGACTAGTTTAGCCAGCATTGTGGTAGAAGAACTGAAAAGGCAAGGGAAAACCATCACGGCTGCAGAGAGTTTGACGGCAGGTCTTTTCCAAGCTAGTCTAGCGGATTTGTCAGGAGCTTCAAGTATATTTAAGGGTGGTTTTGTGACCTATAGCTTGGAGGAAAAATCAAAAATGTTGGATATTCCTGTCAAGGATTTGGAAGAACATGGTGTGGTGTCTGAATTTACAGCTCAGAAGATGGCTGAGCAGGCACGAATCAAGATCCAGTCTGATTTTGGAATTAGTTTGACTGGAGTGGCAGGACCAGATAGCCTAGAAGGATATCCAGCTGGGACAGTCTTCATAGGCTTGGCTCAAGAGCAAGGAACTGAGGTTATCAAGGTGAATATTGGAGGCAGAAGTCGAGCAGATGTACGTCACATTGCGGTTATGCATGCCTTTAACCTAGTTCGCAAGGCTTTATTAAGTGACTAACTTTTGATATAATAGTAGATAGGTCTGAGGATCATTAGAATGTAGGAGAATAGAATGGCGAAAAAACCAAAAAAATTAGAAGAAATTTCAAAAAAATTTGGGGCAGAACGTGAAAAGGCCTTGAATGATGCTCTTAAATTGATTGAGAAAGACTTTGGTAAAGGATCAATCATGCGTTTGGGTGAACGTGCGGAGCAAAAGGTGCAAGTGATGAGCTCAGGTTCTTTAGCTCTTGACATTGCCCTTGGTTCAGGTGGTTATCCTAAGGGACGTATCATCGAAATCTATGGACCAGAGTCATCTGGTAAGACGACGGTTGCCCTTCATGCAGTTGCACAAGCGCAAAAAGAAGGTGGGATTGCAGCCTTTATCGATGCGGAGCATGCCCTTGACCCAGCTTATGCTGCGGCCCTTGGTGTTAACATTGACGAATTGCTCTTGTCACAACCAGACTCAGGAGAGCAAGGTCTTGAAATTGCAGGAAAATTGATTGACTCAGGTGCTGTAGATCTTGTCGTGGTCGACTCAGTTGCGGCCCTTGTACCTCGTGCGGAGATTGATGGAGATATCGGTGATAGCCACGTTGGTTTGCAGGCCCGTATGATGAGTCAGGCCATGCGTAAACTTGGTGCTTCTATCAATAAAACCAAAACAATTGCTATCTTTATCAACCAATTGCGTGAAAAAGTTGGGGTCATGTTTGGAAATCCAGAAACAACACCTGGCGGACGTGCTTTGAAATTCTATGCTTCAGTCCGCTTAGATGTTCGTGGTAACACACAAATTAAGGGAACTGGTGACCAAAAAGAAACCAATGTCGGTAAAGAAACTAAGATTAAGGTTGTAAAAAATAAGGTAGCTCCACCGTTTAAGGAAACCGTAGTTGAAATTATGTACGGAGAAGGAATTTCTAAGACTGGTGAACTCTTGAAGATTGCAAGCGACTTGGATATTATCAAAAAAGCAGGAGCTTGGTATTCTTACAAGGATGAAAAAATCGGTCAGGGTTCTGAGAATTCTAAGAAATATTTGGCAGAGCACCCAGAAATCTTTGATGAAATTGATAAGCAAGTCCGTTCTAAATTTGGCTTGATTGATGGAGAAGAAGCTTCAGAACAAGATACTGAAAACAAAAAAGATGAAGCAGTTCAAGCAGATTCTGTGAATGAAGAAGTGACACTTGACCTAGGCGATGAACTTGAAATCGAAATTGAAGAATAAGCTGTTAAAGTAGTGGAGAAATCCGCTACTTTTTCGATTTTTGATTCAAGATTTCAGATTGACTATAGTTTGCTGTTTCTTGTGGCTCCACTAGAAAGCTGATGTAATAGCCTTATGAATAAAAAACGAACAGTGGACCTGATACATGGTCCGATTCTTCCTTCTCTCTTGAGTTTTGCCTTCCCAATCTTGCTGTCTAATATCTTTCAGCAACTCTATAACACTGCTGATGTCTTGATTGTTGGACGTTTTCTTGGACAAGACTCCTTGGCAGCGGTAGGGGCGACGACAGCGATTTTTGACCTGATTGTAGGTTTTACTCTTGGTGTTGGAAATGGCATGGGGATTGTCATTGCCCGTTATTATGGAGCTCGGAATTTCACTAAAATCAAGGAAGCAGTAGCATCCACCTGGATTTTAGGGGCTCTTTTGAGTGTTGTAGTGATGCTGCTGGGCTTTCTTGGTTTGTATCCTCTTTTACAGTACCTAGATACCCCTGCTGAAATCCTTCCCCAGTCCTATCAATATATTTCTATGATTGTGACCTGTGTCGGCGTCAGCTTTGCCTATAATCTCTTTGCAGGTTTGTTGCGGTCCATTGGTGACAGTCTAGCCGCCCTTGGATTTCTGATTTTCTCTGCCTTGGTTAATGTGGTTCTCGATCTCTATTTTATTACGCAACTGCAACTGGGAGTTCAATCCGCGGGACTTGCTACCATTATTTCGCAAGGTTTATCAGCGGTTCTCTGCTTTTACTATATTCGTAAGAGTGTGCCAGAACTTTTGCCTCAACGCAAGCATTTCAAATGGGATAAGTCCTTGTACGCCGATCTCTTGGAGCAAGGTTTGGCTATGGGCTTGATGAGTTCGATTGTGTCCATCGGCAGTGTGATTTTACAGTCTTCTGTCAATACCTTTGGCGCAGTGATTATTAGTGCCCAGACGGCGGCTCGACGCATTATGGCCTTCGCCCTTCTTCCTATGACCGCTATTTCTGCTTCGATGACGACCTTTGCTTCTCAGAATCTAGGAGCTAAGCGACCAGATCGCATTGTCCAAGGTCTTCGAATCGGTAGTCGTTTGAGTATGTCCTGGGCAGTTTTTGTTTGTGTCTTCCTCTTTTTTGCCAGTCCAGCCTTGGTTTCCTTCTTGGCTAGTTCGACGGATAGCTATTTGGTAGAAAATGGTAGTCTCTATCTGCAAATCAGTTCAGCCTTTTATCCCATTTTGAGCCTCTTGTTAATTTATCGCAATTGCTTGCAGGGCTTGGGGCAAAAAGTCCTTCCGCTGGTTTCTAGCTTTATCGAACTAGTCGGGAAAATCGCTTTTGTGGTCTTGATTATCCCTTGGGCAGGCTATAAGGGAGTTATCCTTTGCGAACCCCTCATCTGGGTTGCCATGACCATTCAACTGTACTTTTCGCTTTTCCGTCATCCTTTAATAAAAGAAGGTAAGGTCATCTTGGCAACAAAAGTGTCATCCTAGCTCGATTTGCTAAATAAAATCCATTTCCTCTAGTGAAAATCGAAAAACTTGTGCTGTCATCTTTAGTTTGGTCTTGAAAATAGTTTAACAGACTTTTGACTTCTTTTATATGATATAATAAAGTATAGTATTTATGAAAAGGACATATAGAGACTGTAAAAATATACTTTTGAAAAGCTTTTTAGTTTGGGGTGTTTTTGTAGATAGAATGCAGACCTTATCAGTCCTATTTACAGTGTCAAAATAGTGCGTTTTGAAGTTCTATCTACAAGCCTAATCGTGACTAGGATTGTATTCTTTATGAGGTATAAATAAAGGAGTTTCTAGCTCTGGATTGTAAAAAATGAGTTGTCTTAATCGATAAGGAGTAGAATATGGAAATTGATGTGAGTAAATTAAGAACAGATTTGCCTCAAGTTGGCGTGCAACCATATAGGCAAGTCCATGCCCATTCCACAGGCAACCGTAATTCAACGGTTCAAAATGAGGCTGACTACCATTACAGAAAAGATCCTGAATTGGGCTTCTTTTCTCACGTAGTCGGTAATGGTCGTGTTATGCAGGTAGGACCTGTTGATAATGGTGCCTGGGACGTTGGGGGCGGTTGGAATGCAGAAGGTTATGCACAAGTTGAACTGATTGAAAGCCATGAATCGAAAGAAGAGTTTCTGATTGACTATCGTCTCTATATCGAACTCTTGCGTAATCTAGCAGACGAGGCTGGGATACCTAAAACGCTTGATACTGCTGATTTAGCAGGTATCAAGACACACGAATATTGCACCAATAACCAACCTGACAACAACTCAGATCATGTTGACCCTTATCCTTATCTTGCAAGCTGGGGCATTAGTCGTGAGCAATTCAAGCAGGATATTGAAAACGGCTTGACGATTGAAGCAGGATGGCGACAGAACGATACTGGCACCTGGTATGTACACTCAGATGGTTCTTATCCAAAAGATAAGTTTGAGAAAGTTAATGGTACCTGGTATTACTTTGACGGTTCAGGATATATGCTTGCAGACCGCTGGAAGAAGCACACAGACGGCAACTGGTACTGGTTTGACCAGTCAGGCGAAATGGCGACAGGCTGGAAGAAAATCGCTGAGAAGTGGTACTATTTCGATGGAGAAGGTGCTATGAAAACAGGCTGGATCAAATACAAGGAGACTTGGTACTATCTTGATAGTCAAAATGGGGACATGGTTTCTAATGCCTTTGTCAAATCAAATGATGGCTGGTATTACCTTAAAGAAGATGGCACGATAGCAGAAAAACCAGAATTTACAGTCGAGCCTGAAGGCTTGATAACAGTAAAATAATAATGGAATGTCTTTCAAATCAGAACAGCGCATATTATTAGGTCTTGAAAAAGCTTAATAGTATGCGTTTTCTTGTGGAGATATTTCCTTCAATTTTTGCTACTATATTAAATAAAAATCAAAAAGCAAACTAGAAAGTTATGCTAAAATAAAATCTAAATTTGACAATGTAAATCGAGTCGGATAGCTTTAAGTACTGTTTTGAGGTTGAAGATACGATTTTTGATAGGAACTCATCAAATAGGTTTACTATCATCAATTTTGGATTTTTAAGCAGTATCAATAAATTGCTTCCTTGTTTTGTCATAATTTTTTTATTTAAAAAATTTACTTTATGACAAGAGTGTGCTATTCTTTTTATGAGAGGTGTATGAATATGATAAATGTATGTGATGTTGGAAAAAGAATAAAAGAACTTAGAATATCTTCAAATCTTACTCAAGATAAGATTGCTGAATATTTGTCTTTGAATCAAAGCATGATTGCCAAAATGGAAAAAGGTGAAAGGAATATCACGTCGGATGTTATTGAGAAACTATCTGCCCTGTTTTGCTGTACGGTTGAATATCTTTTGTTTGGCGAACAAGCTGAACAACAGTGTGTAATATCGTTTAGAAAAAATAAAATAGTAGACCAAGATCTTAAAGTTTTAGCGAAAATCAATAAAATTGTATTGAATCAATTTGAGATAGATCAGCTATTGGAGACAAAATAAATGATTGATAAAATGGATTTAAGTAATAAAGCTTCAAATCTTAGAAAAAAGTTGGGAGCTGACGGTGAAGCGCCGATAGATATTTTTAAATTGGTACAAAAGATAGAGAATTTGACGCTGGTATTTTATGGACTCGGAAAGAATATTAGCGGAGTCTGTTATAAAGGAACTCAGTCAAGTCTCATTGTAATCAATTCAGACATGTCATTAGGAAGACAAGGATTTTCTTTAGCACATGAACTGTATCATCTTTATTATGATGAGGTGAAGAAGAGTTCAGTCAGTCTTATCTTGATTGGTGAAGGAGATGAAACTGAAAGAAAAGCGGATCAGTTTGCTTCATATTTTTTAGTTTCCCCATCTTCACTGTATAGGATGGTTGAGGAAATCAGAGAAAATGCTAATAGAACTCATCTTGAAGTAGAAGATATTATAAAATTGGGTCAGTTTTATGGTATCAGTCATAAAGCTATGTTATATAGATTGCGGAATGATGGATACCTTGATGCAGAAGAAATTAAAAATATGGATATTAGTGTTATAGAGACAGCTTCAAGATTAGGCTATGATACAAGTTTATATCGTCCTTTGTCAGAAAGTAAAAAGGAAATGGTATTAGGACACTATATTAAATCGACTGGACAACTTTTAGAAAATAACAGAATTTCGCAAGGGAAGTATGAGGAACTGCTACTAGATGCTTTCAGATATGATATTGTATATGGGCTAGATGAAGAGGGGGAGTTGTCGTTTGACTAGTCGTGTATTTATTGATACAGATTGTATTTCAGCATTTTTATGGGTTGGCACTGAACATCTTTTAGAAAAGCTCTATTCGGGTAAAATTGTTATTCCACAAGAGGTGTATGATGAAATCAATATACCTACAATTCCCCACTTAAAATCTAGGATAGACCAGTTAGTAGCTAAGGGTTCGGCTGAGATTGTGAGCATAGACATTGGAACTGAAGAATACGAATTATATAGAAATTTAACAAGAAATCATGATAGTAACAAGGTTATTGGTAAGGGAGAAGCGGCTTCTATTTCCTTAGCGAAAAAGCATAATGGGATATTAGGAAGTAATAACCTAAGAGATGTTAAACCATATGTAGAAGAATTTTCTTTAGAACATATGACAACAGGAGATATACTGGTTGAAGCGTTTAAAGCGCAATTTATTACTGAACAAGAGGGCAATCATATCTGGAATAATATGCTTAAAAAGAGAAGGAAAATTGGGGCGGCTTCTTTTTCAGACTATCTTCGTGGAAGTGTTCATCAAAATAGACAAAAATAAATTTGGATAAATCGAACTCACTATTCAGTAGGCATATGAGCAATTCGAAGAAGAAAAGTGTCAAATTGAGCCTATAAGAGTAGAAATGACCTACATAGGGGATGAGAGAAAAGTTGTCCTTGAAGTTTCCCTGAACTATCAGTCGCATGTCAAACGATATGTAGGGTAATGTGAGAAGGGATAGCGAGTAGTTTTTGGTTATTTTATCAAAAAACTTGTATTTTATCATACTGAATGATAAAATACAAGAAAAATAGTAGAATAAAGGAAAGCTTTTCTAAAATGTGTATCTCCCCACAGGATTCGTTCTTGTGGGATTTTTTTCGTTAAAGAAAGCGATAAATATTGACTTTTTTAAAGAAAGATGTCATAATTAAGTTGGAAAAAACGTAAAAGTATCACTTTTCTCGTTATCCCGACTCCCAAAACGTCGTTAAACCGCTCGGCAATCCATGGAGACATGGACACATAGTAGTAAGCACGCTATGTGGCTTGGCAGAGCTAAAAACTGTTCCCTTGCGATAAGCCTAATAAGCACAACATAGGGAGTTAGAGAAGCCGACTCTAATCATCCACTTTGGGCAGTAGTGAGAACTGCCCCGTGCTTTTTTTATTTTGAGAAAATATGGAGTTTGTCGTTGAAATTACTTGATTGTATTTTAGATTATCAAGAGAAATTCGATGGAAAAACATGTCAAGTATCAACGAATTATAAGCATTTAGAGACTTTCGAAGTAGATTTTTGCTTGACTGATTTACATCACTTATTTGGCTTGCACAAAATCACACGAGATTATGCTAGTCAAACAATACCTGCTATTCAAGCTGGTGTTTTTATTTTGGAAGAATATAAAAATAATCCCATGTACAACGATGTTATAGAAAGGATATCTTTGTATAGTTTTATCGGTGATATCTTCTATTCTAAGATAACAAGTTGTTGTATCCTAGCCAAAGATTTATCTAAAAACACTATGAAGTTGGACGTCATATTTTTTGAAGATAGAAACAAAAGATCCGCAATTTTAGGTTTACGAAGAGATAAAAGTGGAGTGTTTAAACCGGTTACTCTACATTTTACAAGCGCTAAGAAATATGCTAAAGTTCGTAAAACAGATGTGAAAGAAATTAAATGGTTATAAAAAACTTTTCGCAGGCTTCGACTTGCGTTTTTTTGTTTGATAAAATTAAAAAAATGTGCAAAAATAAGTAGAATTGAAAACAGGAAAAAACACCTCCTTTCGATTCGCCAAGCCTCTTCGCAAGGCAATGAGGGGGCGGAGAGACGCGCTCGTCAACAGAAGTATCTCATTGGAAATGTTGCTCACTTTTTTAGTGAGCTTTTTATTTAAGGAATAGGAATGAAAAGTAAGAAGTTAAAATTATACTCAATGAAAATCTCTTCAAACCACGTCAACGTCGCCTTGTCGTAGGTATCTTACTGACCAAGCTAGTGATGGACTTAGAATAGGTGATTTGGAGCGTCCTAGCGGCTAGGAAATGCTGATCATAGTCCTTTGATGAGGATAGGGTGTAACACTCGACTGTTGACCTAATTGATAGGAAGAGAATTACTATAAAATACTCAGCCTTCTATCATATATTTCGAAATGTTTGTGTAATCAAAATGTAATAATATTGTAACATTGGCACAGAGGATGTTGAGCATATATAAATGTAGTATAACTATTGTATCTTTGTTAAAAAATAGGTTGTATCAAAAGGCTTTACACATCTGTGCATATATATATAATGTCGCTTTTTTCTTGCATTTCCTGACTCTATACTATCAGCGGTGGGGTTGATTTGTATGTCAGAAGTGTTACTATATAATTGATATATTATCGTCTGTCGGCTTTTTGCGCGCTTTCTAAGCTCGGAGAAACCCTCAGGCGAGGAAAGGATTCACTTATGTTCAAGAAAAAGAATGATGGTAATGGAGAGAAAATTTTCCGTTATTCCATCCGTAAATACCATTTTGGGGCTGCTAGCGTTGCGGTTGCGGCTCTGATGTTCTTTGCAAATGGGGTGCAAGCGCAGGCACCTGCGGTATCTTCGGCAACAGCCAGTGATGTAGTTGCTGGATCTGCTGGAAATTCAGATGGGGAAGAGTCAGAGAAGGTCTCTCAGACTGAACCGTCGGCTGAGCTCCAGTCTACAAGGGAGTCAAACTCTCCAGAGACTAAAGCCGAGGACGCTAGTAAGGGGCAGGAAACAGCTGACCTTGCTCCTACCAAACCAGAGGCAAAACCAGCTGCTCAAGAAACTTCTCAATCAGAGAGAGTAAAAGAGCAAGACCAGGCTATATCTGCCGCTGATACGACAGTGGCAAAAAGTACCCAAGGCAATCTGCAAGCTTTGTTGGAAAAACTAACTCTTAGCTCCATGAAAGCGCTTCACGATGAAGTGGAAGCAGGTCTAGCAGCAGCTAAGGCTGTCTTAGAAAATCCAAAAGCGACGCAAGCGCAAGTTGATGAGCAAGTAAGAGCTATGGAAGAGCTGACGAGCCGTGTCAATCAAGCCTTGGAGCCATCGCTACCAAAATTGACAGACTTGGGTGAAGCAAGTTCGACAAATAATAAGCTTGTCGAACCAAACGGAACTGCAACTGAGCAAGCAACTGGTGGAAAGCGTCGTAAAAGAGGGGGAACAATCGAGCCTGGAGCAGTTGCGAACCAAGTTAGTCCAACTGATGGAGGAAAGGAAGCAGCACCTGAAGCCAACTCTCAATCTACTCCACGAGAACTCCCAACCTACACTAATACGACAGAAGGTGAAAACGGCGTCTATGGACTAAAAGATGAATTAGAGTCTATTGTCAAACGACTTAAAGAAAATCAAGCGTCGGAAGATAAAATCCAAGCAGCAAAAGCAGCAGCTGATAAGTTCAATGAAGCTTTTTCTAAGGGTGATACCATCAGCCAAGAAGATTTTGCAGCTGCCCTAGTCGACCTGAAAAAATCCCGAGACCTCATCGAAGGAGTGCTGGAAGAAAAATATGGTGAGGAAACTACAGCTGGAGGAGTAACTCCTCAACCACGTGATGGTGGCTACTCTGACTTTCGTAGTTCGAGAGTTACAAGAGCTGCAAGAGCTGGCGAAAACTACTCTGAAGCCTTTAGAACAGCTCAAGAAAGTTATTTTGAGAAATCAGGTGATAGGGGAAATTCTCCTTATGATAAGTATACCTATGTTTTCTATTCAAATAGAAAATATAGAGATAACTCAACGAAGCTGGTATCAGAGGCTGAAAAATATATTAAAGCTACAGTAACATCAACGGAAGATGGATTTCATTGGGATATTGAAATTAATAATCAGCACAGGAGATTACCGGGGAATACACAAGTTTGGTTTACTGTTCCTTCGGGTCAAGAATTTAAACACAATTCGGATGCTTTTAGCATAACAGAAAAAAGTGGAGGAACTACAACTAGATCTCCAAATACTAGTAGTATTTTAGAACTACTTAGAGACTCAAGAGCGCAATTTGGTAGGGTTACTAAAGGGACTACGACGTCTACTGGCGTTAATAATAGATTCACATTGAATCCAATGCCGTCTGGAAGTCTAAACGATTTGGCAAGGAGGGGACCTAGAGGAACCAATCCTTATGAGAGACGAGCTGAAAGCCGAGAAAATCAAAAGGTTTCAGATGGAAAGTTTGACATTATCAATTCAAGTAGAGGAGAGTTATACTATTTTGAATTGCCCAATAGTGACAGAAAATATAGATTGTCATTTAATACCGTGGGAAATAATGATGTTAAAAAACTGGTATATGCTTTTGGATTAAGAGGCAGAGAGGGGGCCGAATTATTTCTTGCAAACCAATGGCATGCCAGAACATATGCCGAGGCAAAAGGTGATGCTAAGGATGAAATAGAGAAAGCGAGACAACGTAAAAATGATAGCCTTGGTAAGAATGGAAGCCTTTCGTCTGTAGAGCGAGATGGTGCTACTGCAATAGTTAATACCTATGCACGTCAAGCTACACGCGATATTGAAAATGCCGACAGCCTTATTAAGGTGGATGATGCCTTGCACAAGGGGTTGGAAAATATTAACGGCGTGAACCCGATAGGGAAAGATTTGCCAAAAGAAGCTATCAAACAAGCCGCAAATACTAAACGAGGTGAGATAGACAAACAAGCAGGCTTAACAGATGAAGAAAAAGCTACAGCTAAGCGAACAGTAACAGAGAAAGAAACAACAGCAGTCTCAAACGTAGATACAGCAACAACAAATACAGCGGTAGATACAGCCAAAACTACAGGAGTTACTGAAATTAATAACGTTACAGCCACAGGAACTAAAAAACCTGAAGCAAAAGAAGCTATCAAACAAGCCGCAAATACTAAACGAGGTGAGATAGACAAACAAGCAGGCTTAACAGATGAAGAAAAAGCTACAGCTAAGCGAACAGTAACAGAGAAAGAAACAACAGCAATCTCAAACGTAGATACAGCAACAACAAATACAGCGGTAGATACAGCCAAAACTACAGGAGTTACTGAAATTAATAACGTTACAGCCACAGGAACTGCTAACACTCAAGCTAAGCAAGAACTACGCAGAAAAGCTGACGAGAAGAAAAACGCTCTAGCAGGAACTCCTCATATCACAAATGAAGAGAAGGAAGCCGCTAATCGTCAAGTAGAGGCAGCAGTTACAGCAGCGGAAGCTGAGATTGATAAAGCTAAGACACAAACTGATGTAGAGAATGCGAAGACTGCTGGTATTGCTGAAATCAATAAGGTCACAGCCACAGCAAGCGCCAACAATGGTGGCAATACTAACACCGGTGGTAACACCAACAATGGTGGCAACACTAACAATGGTGGCAACACTAACGCTGGTGGCAACACTAACACCGGTGGCAACACTAACAATGGTGGTAACACTAATAACGGTGGCAACACTAATAACGGTGGCAACACCAACACCGGTGGCAACACTAATAACGGTGGCAACACTAACACCAGTGTGACACCACCAATCCGTAACCGGAGAAGTGTAACCTTTGCTGGTGGCACTCAATCGAGTCAAGAGAAACAGGTTGATAAATCCGTCTTAAGAGATTTGATTGGAGACTTGGAAACTCGTTTGAAAGACTTGGATGGTATTGATCAATCTGTCATCGACGCTGTGAAGATCATTCTCGGAGAGGGTCAAGAAGCCCTTAGAAATACTGACTTGACGGAAGCAGACTTGAGAGAGATGACTGCTAAGATCAAAGAAGCACTCGAATCCTTGAAAGGTAAGCAAGCGACTAAGGATAAAGAGGAAATGCAAGAAACAAGCAAAGAGCAAGGTCATCTTCCATATGGTACCATGATTGCTAGCCTGCTCGCCCTTCTTGGTCTCCTTCTCTTCCTCATCGCTCGTCGCAAGAAAGAGTCAGAACTCAAGAAATTGACTAAGGAACTGACTAAGGTTCTGCAAGAAAGCGACCTTACAAATGTAGATGCGAAAGTCCTTGACCAAGCACGAGAAGCTCTCGCTCAAGCAGTTGCCTTCCTAGCCAATGAGAAAGAGTCTGACCACACAGAAGAGGAGTTGATTGAGAAACTCAAAGCTGTTCTTGCTCAGTTAAGATAAGTCAAACTTAGCCGAGTCGGAAACCAGCTAGAATAGTGATTGATAGAATGTTGGAAAAACTCAATTTGAGGTGAACATTCAGAAAATCTTTCTCTGATAAAACGCATAATATCAAGCTTTTTAAGGCAAGGTATTATGCGTTTTTATCATTTTGAAACTTTTTGTTCCATCCTTTTTGTGATATTTTTCCCTTATTTCACAAATATTTCATATTTAGATTTTATAATAAGTTATAGTTCAGTTTTTACTATACTTTGATATTCAAATATGTTATACTATGATTATCAAAGTAAATGAAAGGGGTTACGAACATGACGCCAGAAGAAATGTACCTGACAGATCGATTGGACGTGCAGATAGCTCATTTTTTAAAGAAAAGCGTTCAACATCGTAGACGCTATAAGGTATTAAAAATAACAGAAATCGTGGCAGGTTTCCTCATAGCTGTCTTTTGTGCTGTTCCTATGCCAGGTGATCGCTACCGTTTGATTTCGGTTGCCTTATCCAGTTTAGGCTTGCTGTGTGAAGGGATTCTCAATTTGTATAATGCAAAGGAACATTGGATTTCTTACCAAAAGACTGCGCAACTCCTGGAGAGAGAAAAATTCCTCTATCAATGCCAAACAGAGAAATATGCAGGAAAAACCAAGACTTTTGCCCTATTTGTCAAGACATGCGAAGGTCTTATCTCAGAGGAAATCAACCAGTGGGAAAGTATCCAGTCAAAAGAAGTGGCAGCTAGTGCAGATGCTCCAGAGAAAAAAGAGTAGGAGGTGGAGGAAATGTCTCAATCCAGCTACCTATTGCCCTTGCTCTGGTTAAAAAAAGAAGCCGACAAGGAAAAGATGAGCGCAACTCAGTGCCAGATATTTTTCTTTTATTATCAACTGTTTGAACTCTTATTTGCTAGAGAAAGCGACTTGAGAGACTTGTGTCTGGGAAGGCAAGGTTTTTATTTCTCGCAGTTAGAGAAAGATTTGCTTTCTGGAGTTTCCCACTTTTTAAAAAACTTGGAGGGCAAGGGGACTCTCAAGGCTAATCAAGAAGTATCAGCTCGCAAAGCCCTTTTTCTAGCCTTGACAACTAGCCAGTCAGATTGGCAAGCTTTGGCTCCTGTTTTTGATTTTTATCAGACTATCGGGAGACTTGAACATCCTTCTCTCTTGAGTTCTCAGGACAGACAATATCTGATGTGGATTTACCAGTCAGCTTTGGAGAAGGATTATAGTGTCAAGGTTATTGGCGACAAGCATTTTGTATTGAAGAGACAAGATGCTACTAAATTGACAGGGCGCCAAACTCAAACTTTGGAAACACTGAGTCAATCAGAAGACTTGGTCAATCCTGTCTATGTTACATTAGGAGAAAAGGGGGTGCTCTTGCTTGATTAAGAGAGGAGATGTTGTAGCTCTTTATTTGCCTTTTCCGACTATTAGTAGCGATTTGGCTGTGAAGAATCATATGTATATTTGTATTGACAACAGCATGACTAAAAACAAAGAGTTGGTTAAAAATCAGACCTTCAAACCAGCTCTCTTGACCAGACGTTTGGTCAAGAACTTTATGATAGAAGAGCCGGATCTAGCTCGTAATCCTTTTACAAGACCAACCTTGATTGACTTAGATAAGGTATTTATGTTGGATAATACGGTCATTCCGACTTCTTATCTAGCTAGACGGCGACGCAATGTCTCAGAAGAATTGTACGAGGAAATTTTGGATCACTTAGTCCAACCACGGCTGATTTCGCTGAACAAGTCTGAGTTTATGCAACTCAATCCAGGAACTTATTAGGAGGAAGAATATGGCAAATAAAGCAGTAAATGACTTTATACTAGCTATGGATTATGATAAAAAGAAACTCTTGACCCATCAGGGAGAGAGTATTGAAAATCGTTTCATCAAAGAGGGGAATCAACTACCCGATGAGTTTGTTGTTATCGAAAGAAAGAAGCGGAGCCTGTCGACAAACACAAGTGATATTTCCGTGACGGCTACCAACGATAGTCGCCTCTATCCTGGAGCGCTTCTCGTAGTGGATGAGACCTTGTTAGAGAATAATCCCACTCTTCTTGCGGTCGATCGTGCTCCGATGACTTATAGTATTGATTTGCCTGGTTTGGCAAGTAGTGATAGCTTTCTCCAAGTAGAAGATCCCAGCAATTCAAGTGTTCGCGGAGCGGTAAACGATTTGTTGGCCAAGTGGCATCAAGATTATGGTCAGGTCAATAATGTCCCAGCTAGAATGCAGTATGAAAAAATCACGGCTCACAGCATGGAACAACTCAAGGTCAAGTTTGGTTCTGACTTTGAAAAGACAGGGAATTCTCTTGATATTGATTTTAATTCTGTCCATTCGGGCGAAAAGCAGATTCAGATTGTTAATTTTAAGCAGATTTATTATACAGTCAGCGTAGATGCTGTTAAAAATCCAGGAGATGTGTTTCAAGATACTGTAACGGTAGAGGATTTAAGACAGAGAGGAATTTCTGCAGAGCGTCCTTTGGTCTATATTTCGAGTGTTGCTTATGGGCGCCAAGTCTATCTCAAGTTGGAAACCACGAGTAAGAGTGATGAAGTAGAGGCTGCTTTTGAAGCTTTGATAAAAGGAGTCAAGGTAGCTCCTCAGACAGAGTGGAAACAGATTTTGGACAATACAGAAGTGAAGGCGGTTATTTTAGGAGGGGATCCGAGTTCGGGTGCCCGAGTTGTAACAGGCAAGGTGGATATGGTAGAGGACTTGATTCAAGAAGGCAGTCGCTTTACAGCCAATCATCCAGGTTTGCCGATTTCTTATACAACTTCTTTTTTACGGGACAATGTAGTTGCGACCTTTCAAAACAGTACAGACTATGTTGAGACTAAGGTGACAGCCTATAGAAACGGAGATTTACTTTTGGATCATAGTGGTGCCTATGTTGCCCAATATTACATTACTTGGGATGAATTATCCTATGATAATCAAGGTAAGGAAGTTTTGACTCCTAAGGCTTGGGACAGAAATGGGCAGGATTTGACGGCTCATTTTACCACTAGTATTCCTTTAAAAGGGAATGTTCGCAATCTCTCTGTCAAAATTAGAGAGTGTACCGGACTTGCCTGGGAATGGTGGCGTACGGTTTATGAAAAAACCGATTTGCCACTAGTGCGTAAGCGGACGATTTCTATTTGGGGAACGACTCTTTATCCTCAGGTAGAGGATAAGGTAGAAAATGACTAGGCTCGTGATTTTAAAATGAGTCTATCAAACCGTAGCTGTAAGAAAAAGTAAAATGGGTAGTGAAACTCCTTGCTATACAGGGAATTAGCTACCTTTTACTTGTTTTAGAAGTGCCGTTGTACTAGTCTAACTTCAGTATCATGTGAAATCAAAAAGAGCATACATTTCTGTTTCAGGAACACATAAATTACACTCTTCGAAAATCTCTTCAAACTACGTCAGCCCTATCTGCAACCTCAAAACAGTGTTTTGAGCAACCTGTGGCTAGTTTTCGAGTTTGCTCTTTGATTTTCATTGAGTAATAGATGTTTGGTTAGAAATTCTTCTATTGATTTCTTAGAATACAATAGCGCCTATAAGAACTGTTGAATTTCAAAGTATTTACTTGAACTATGATATGTCTGGAGTAGACTGTCAATAAAAGGTGCAGTATGATTGTTTTTGTCGATTATATCTACAAACTCTAAACAGTAGTTTGAGCGGACTTTGTCAAACTTGGTAGAAACTTTCTATTTTCAGATAATGGTCTAGTTTGTTTTTTGAATGTTGATAAGGATGGAAAGGCAAGACCATCTTGGCAACAAAAGTGCTATCCTAGTTGGATTTACTGAATAAAATCCATTTCCTCTAGTGAAAATCGAAAAAACTTGTGTTATAATAAGAAAGATTAAAATGTGAAAAAAGGAGATTCCTAATGGGACGTAAATGGGCCAATATCGTAGCCAAGAAAACGGCTAAAGATGGAGCTAACTCTAAAGTATATGCAAAATTTGGTGTAGAAATCTATGTAGCAGCTAAAAAAGGTGATCCAGATCCAGAATCAAACTCAGCTTTGAAATTCGTTATCGACCGTGCTAAACAAGCCCAAGTGCCAAAACACGTTATTGATAAAGCGATTGATAAAGCAAAAGGAAACACAGACGAAACCTTTACAGAAGGACGTTACGAAGGTTTTGGACCAAATGGTTCTATGTTGATCGTGGATACTTTGACTTCAAATGTCAACCGTACAGCGGCTAATGTCCGTGCAGCTTTTGGTAAAAACGGAGGAAACATGGGCGCTTCAGGTTCGGTTTCATACCTCTTTGACAACAAGGGAGTTATCGTATTTGCAGGTGAAGATGCCGATGCAGTCTTTGAGCAATTGCTTGAAGCAGATGTGGATGTGGATGATGTAGAAGCAGAAGAAGGTACAATCACAGTTTACACAGCTCCAACTGACCTTCACAAGGCTATCGTTGCCCTTCGTGAGTCAGGTATCGAAGAATTCCAAGTGACTGAATTGGAAATGATTCCTCAGTCAGAAGTGGAATTGTCAGGCGATGACCTTGAAACCTTTGAAAAACTTTACAGCGTTCTTGAAGACGACGAAGACGTACAAAAAATCTACACAAACGTAGACGGGTTCTAAATTAACCTAGCAAATATGATCCTAAGTGAAAAAATCACTTGGGATTTTTTAAATCAAAAAAATAGTTCTCTAGGAAACTTTTTCTTGACATCTCTTTTCAAAGTGGTAAAATAGTTCTCACGGAAACTTATTTAGTTCCTAGGGGAACTAAATGTGATAGTTAGAAAGGAGTTTGTATGGACAAACCGATGTTAGTCTTTAAGCGTTTTGGTCATCAGATTCACCTCATGGTGCAAAAGGAAGCCAAACGTTGTGGTATTGAATTTATGGGTGGGCCTCAAGGTCAGGTTGTACGTTTTTTGGATAATCGTGAGAAAAACCAAGACTTGGTCTTGATTAAAGATATCGAGCAGGAACTCAATATTACCAAGTCTGTTGCTAGTAATTTGGTCAAGCGTATGGTGCAAAATGGTTTGGTGGAATTGGAGGAGAATCCCAGCGATAAGCGGGCTAAATTTGTTCGTCTGACGAACAAAGCACGTTCTCAGATGCAAGAGGTTAAGGCTTTTTTTGAACGCATAGACAAGCAGTTGATGGAAGACATTGATGAAGATGAATTACTGATTTTTGAGAAAGTTCTCGGTCAACTACAGGCAAATATCAAGGGAATAGGAGGAGAGAATGAAGAAATTAGCCAAACGAATTAGTAGAAAAGAATGGGGGATGATTTTACTAGCCATTCTCTTTACTTGCTTTTCGGTCTATCTGGAGTTGGAAGTGCCGACCTATATCTCGAAAATTACGGATTTGCTAGGTAGTCAAGGAACTAATTTAGATGAGTTGTGGCAGCCGGCGAGTATGATGGTGGGAATGTCCTTTCTTGCCTTCTTGTCCGTAGTTGCAGTTGGATTTTTTGCATCCCGAGTGGCGGCTTCTTATACTAGTAGGCTGAGAAGTGATATTTTAACCGAGTTTTGGATTACTCGCAGACAGAGATTAAGAAATTCTCTATTCCCAGTCTTTTAACTCGTACCACCAATGATATTACTCAGGTTCAGATGTTGATTACTATGGGCTTGCAAGTGGTTACGCGTGGTCCAATTATGGCTATTTGGGCTATCGGGAAGATTTTAGGTCATTCAGAATACTGGCTCTGGGCCGTACTTGTGGCAGTGATTGTCAACGTTTTAATGACAACAGTCTTGATGACGCTAGCCTTTCCGAAACAGTCCTTGATTCAAAGTCTGACTGATAAACTGAACAGTATCACTCGTGAGAGTTTAACAGGTATTCGTGTCGTTCGTGCCTATAATGCAGAGGATTACCAAAATGAAAAATTTGCAGCAGCAAATGATGAATTGACACGCTTGAATTTGTTTGTCAACCGTCTTATGGCCATTTTAAATCCCATCATGATGGGGATTTCAAGTGGTTTGAGTGTGGCGATTTACTGGATTGGGGCCTATGTAATCAACGATGCTGCTGCGACAGCGCGTCTGCCTCTCTTTAGTGACATGGTTGTTTTCATGTCTTATGCCATGCAGGTTGTCATGGGCTTCCTTCTCATGGGGGCGCTCTTCATCGTTCTTCCCCGAACCATGGTCTCTGCTAAGCGGATTAATCAAGTTTTAGATTTGCATTCTTCTATCCAAAATCCTGCTCAAGTGCAGCAGGCTGATGAAAACCTCCAAGGTCAGGTCGAATTTAAGGATGTGACCTTCCGCTATGCGGCAAATTCGGAGGCGGTTATTGAGAATGTTAGCTTTAGAGCAGAAGCTGGTCAAACAGTGGCCTTTATTGGGTCAACAGGTTCTGGTAAATCAACTCTGGTCAATCTGATTCCACGTTTCTATGATGTATCAGCAGGAGAAATTCTGGTGGACGGTGTCAATGTTCAAGACTATGCCTTAGAAGATTTGCGCAACAAGGTTGGCTATATTCCTCAGAAAGCGGTTCTCTTTTCAGGTGATGTCAAGGGCAATCTAGACTTTGGACAGAGTCAAGAAACACCACTTAGTGAGCAGGCTATGTGGCAAGCTTTGGAATTGGCCCAGTCTAAGAACTTTATCGAAGACAAGGAAGCGGGCTTAGCGTCAGAAGTGGCCCAAGGAGGAACCAACTTCTCAGGTGGTCAAAGACAGCGTCTAGCAATTGCGCGTGCATTAGCTCGGAAGCCAGAAATCCTCATCTTTGATGACTCCTTCTCAGCCTTGGACTACAAGACAGATCGAGTTCTTCGTCAAGAGCTAGCAGAGAAAACCAAGTCTATGACCAAACTCATCGTCGCACAGCGTATTTCAATGATTATGGATGCTGATTTGATTTTGGTCTTGGATCAAGGAAAAGTCGTGGGACAAGGCACCCACAAGGAACTTCTAGCTAATAACGAAGTTTACCAAGAAATTGCCTATTCACAACTATCGAAGGAGGAATTGGAACATGGAAAATAAGAAAATGTCTCTTTGGAAACAGAGTAAACCCTATCTTGCAGGCCTCCAGTTTGCCCTTCTGATAGCCTTTCTAGCAACAATCGTATCCAATATCATTACTGTTTATGGGCCGATTCGCATCAAGGAAATGACTAATATTATTGCCAGTGGTCTGGAAACAAGTGTGGATGTCGCGGCGGTTGCAGCTATTGGTGGTTTTTTGGCCGTGATTTATGTGATCGGACTTCTATCAAATTATTTACAGGCCTTTCTGTTTACAACAGCTATTCAACGTTTTTCAGAGCGTTTGAGAAGAGCTATTGCAGAGAAAATCAATCGCCTACCATTGGGATATTTTGATGGACACTCTCAGGGGGATACTTTGTCTCGTGTAACCAATGACGTTGACACTGCAGCTCAGTCCCTCAATCAAAGTCTGGGAACAGTTCTTTCATCTAGTTTACTGGTCGTGGCAGTCTTGGTAACCATGTTTGGAATGAACTGGATTTTAGCCTTGGTGACGGTTGTGTCAACCCTTATTGGTTTTGTTTTCGTGTTCGTCTTTATGGGCAAATCGCAGGGCTTCTTTAAGAGTCAACAACAGGATTTGGCGGCTGTCAATGGCTATGTGGAGGAAATGTACTCTGGCCATAATGTGGTGACCAGTTACAATGCCATCGAGAGCACGAAAGAAGAGTTTGCGAAATTAAACCATCGTCTGTATGATAGTATCTGGAAATCTCAATTTATTTCAGGGATTATGATGCCGATTATGATGTTTATTGGGAACTTTAGCTATGCCTTGGTGATTATCGTTGGTGCGGCCTTGGCCTTAAATGGGCACATCAGTATCGGGATTATCGTTGCCTTTATGGCCTACGTTCGTATCTTTTCTCAGCCTCTTTCACAAATCGCCCAAGGGATTACTAGTTTGCAGCAGGCTAGTGCAGCCATGGGACGTGTCTTCGAATTCCTAGCTGAAGAGGAAATGGAAGACGAATCCCATAAAGAAAGACAATTGAGCGATATGAAAGGTCAAGTAGTCTTTGATCGAGTCTCCTTTGGTTATACACCAGAGCGAACCATTATCCATGACTTTTCTGCGACTGCTCATGCAGGTCAAAAGGTTGCCATTGTCGGACCGACCGGAGCTGGGAAGACAACCATTGTCAATCTTTTGATGAAGTTTTATGAGATTGATAAGGGAAGTATCCGCATCGATGGCGTGGATACCAAGGAGATGAAGCGTTCGGAAGTACATGATGCCTTTTCAATGGTCTTGCAGGACACTTGGCTCTTTGAAGGGACTATTCGCGACAATCTCATATATAACCAAACAGGTATTAGTGATGAGCGTGTGATTGAAGCCAGCAAGGCTGTAGGGATTCACCACTTTATTATGACCCTACCAGATGCTTATGATACCGTCTTGGATGATACAGTGACCTTGTCTGTCGGACAAAAACAACTCTTGACCATTGCTCGTGCTTTGTTAAAAGATGCGCCACTCCTAATCCTAGATGAGGCGACTTCTTCTGTTGATACCCGTACAGAGGAATTGATTCAGAAAGCCATGGATCGTTTGATGGAGGGCAGAACTTCCTTCGTCATCGCCCACCGCTTGTCAACCATTCGTAATGCTGATCTTATTCTGGTTATGAAAGATGGAAATATCATCGAGCAAGGCAATCATGATGAGCTAATGGCGCAAGCTGGTTTCTACGCTGACCTCTACAACAGTCAATTTACAGAATACGAAGCAGAAGAATAAATCGAAAGAAGGCTTGACGGCCTTCTTTTTCTTATTTATACTAGTATACATAGAAAGAGAGAAGTATGAGTCAGAAATTATACAATATGAAATTTGTTGCGGTCTATCTAGCCTTGCTTGCCAAGGTCGAGCGAAAGGGGGGAAGGGCAGAATCCGTTCACCAAGTGACCAGTTGGCTGACAGGTTATGAAGTGAGTGACATCCTCACTTGTCTGAATAAAGATCTTACTGATGGAGATTTTTTTCGACAGGCGCCGTCTTATGCTCCTGAACGGATAGCGATTACAGGAAAGATTTGTGGGGTTAGTATTGAGGAAATTGATGATCCTTTGTTGCAAGAAATACGTCGCTTGGATAAATTAGTAGATTGGCTTGCCAAGGGGAAAACATCTCAACAAGTTCTAGAAAAATATGAGAAATTGAAATGAAAAATTATCAAGAATGGTATGGCCACATTGCTAGTAAGATTGAAAATAAGCCCTTTCTTCTGAGCTTGTTAAGAACTTTCAATCGGTTGATGACAGTAGTTATGCCTATAGTTTATCTAACCTTGTTAGCCACTACCTATTTCCAAGAAGGCTTAGGGAAACAGGTCTGTATCTATGTGTTTGTCCCTGCGTCAGGTTTTGTAATTTTGTCTCTTTTCCGTAAGAAAATCAATGCCCCTAGGCCTTATGAGGAATGGGATATTAAACCCTTGCTTGACAGAGATAGTCCTGGTCAGTCTATGCCCAGTCGTCATGTCTTTTCAGCAACCATTATCTCCATGGCTTGCTTGCATGCTAGTCTAACTATGGGGATGATTTGTTTGACATTATCAGCCCTCCTCGGTCTAGTGAGAGTCTTAGGGGGAGTGCATTATCCCAAGGATGTAGTAGTTGGTTATATTTGTGGTCTTGTGTGGGGTGTGCTTTTCTTTCTATTTTGACCTGTAAGTTAATACTCAATGAAAATCAAAGAGCAAACTAGGAAGCTAGCCGCAAGCTGTACTTGAGTACGGTAAGGCGACGCTGACGTGGTTTGAATTTGATTTTCGAAGAGTATAAGGCGGTCCTAGAACCACTTACGTGCCTAAAGTAACCACTTGCTTTTTTGCTCTTGTTTTCTTATTTTGCCTTTGATATAGTAGAGTCAGAAAGGAGATGGAATGAAGTTACGAATCGAAATTGACAGCAATTTAGAGGAAACTGAAATTGTCATCAAGGCAGCGGCTTTGACAGATGAGATTGCGGATTTACAGCGCCTCTTGCAAGAATCCAAGTCTCCTAGGTTGATTTTTTACAAGGGAACAGGTGAATATTATCTGGACTTGTCGGAAATTCTCTTCTTTGAGACAGAAGGTAGCAAGATTTACGCCCATACCCAGAAAGACGCCTACGAGGTTCGGCTTAAACTCTATGAGTTAGAGGCTATCCTTCCTCGTTATTTTAGTCGGGTATCCAAGTCAACGATCGCTAATATTCGGCAAATCTATTCGGTGGACAAGTCCTTTTCAGGAACGGGCACCATTTCCTTTTATCAGACCCACAAGGAGGTTCATGTGTCACGGCATTACCAATCCCTCCTAAAAGAAAATCTAAGAAACATGAGGTAAGAACATGAAAAAGAAAGCATTTGGTATTGTGTTGCTTATTTTGGCGGCTTTAATATTATTACAAGGAAATTTTGGAATCCCTTCTCTGGGAGGGCATATTTGGCCCTTGCTTGGTATTGCATTTTTTGCCTATCAATCAGTTGAAGCTTTGCTTCGTCGTCATCTGACATCAGCAGTTTTTACAACTTTTGTAGCTCTCATGATTGCTAATCATTTTTATGACATTTTACCGATTCCAAATCAGTCATTGTTCTGGGCTAGTATTTTAATCGTAATGGGTGTCAGCGTACTCACTCATTCTAACAGAACTTGGAACGGGAAAAAATGGTGGTATGATGGTGAAAAGACCATTCTTACAGATAAGGAAGTCGCTTTTGGGACTGGGACTTTCTACAAGCAAAATCAAGAATTGGTAGAAGACCAAGTAGAAGTTGGCTTCGGAAATGCCAAGATATATTACGACAATGCAGAGATTTTAGGAGACACTGCAACCCTGAAAGTAGAAGTTGGTTTTGGCAATGCAGTTATCTATGTTCCCCAACATTGGAGAGTTGATTTGAAGGTGGAAACTTTCTGTGGTGTAGCCAAGGCAGATGCCCCTCTAGCCCCAACCAGCAAAACCTTGATTATCCGTGGAGATGTGGCCTTTGGGAAGTTGGGAATTGTCTACGTTAAATAAAAAATCTTCACTTCAATCATCAAAATAGGCGTACTAAGAGTAGGAAATTGAAGCCTTGCTCTGATTTCAGTTCTATGGTTGTTAGACTTTAAAAAATGAAATGTTGCCTTTAAAAGTTGTATATTTTTCGATATTTTGGCTCTTACGTTTGATGTATCTATGTCCTACAGCGTGGATGATGTAGTGTAAAATGCTTTAAAAAAATGAAGGATATTGGACAGTTTTTTGAACCTTTAATTGCTCAGGAGCCATGAAAGCAAGCGCTTGGGTTTATGACAAGGGAAAATGGTACTATGTAAGTTCTTCTGGTGCCATGATTGCGAATGATTGGGTCAAAGATAATGGCAAGTGGTATGATCTAGCTTCATCAGGTAAGATGCTTCGCAATACCTACACACCTGATGGTTACTACGTTGGCAACTTAGGTGCCTGGCAATAAGAATAATACTCTTCGAAAATCTCTTCAAACCACGTCAGCTTCATCAACAACCTCAAAACACTGTTTTGAGCTGACTTCGTCAGTTCTATATACAACCTCAAAGCAGTGCTTTGAGCAACCTGCGACTAGTTTCCTAGTTTGCTCTTTGATTTTCATTGAGTATAAGAAGTCCTTTTCCTTAAAGGAAGAGGCTTTTTACTTGCTTTTCTGCTGCTTCCTCATTTGTCCTAAAGCCTTTTTTGTGTTAAAATGAATGGTATGAAAGCTAAAAAAATGTGGATGGCAGGTCTGGCCCTGCTTGGTATTGGGAGCCTTGCCCTTGCTACGAAAAAAGTTGCAGATGACCGTAAGCTCATGAAGACTCAGGAAGAGTTGACAGCGATTGTGCGAGACCATTTTTCAGACATGGGGGAAATTGCGACCCTCTATGTTCAAGTCTATGAAAGCAGTCTAGAGAGCTTGGTTGGTGGCGTCATTTTTGAGGATGGCCGTCATTATACCTTTGTCTATGAAAATGAAGACCTAGTCTATGAGGAGGAAGTCTTATGATACAACCAGCAAGTTTAGAAGAATTAGCATCTTTAGTGGAAAAAGATGGGAAGAAGGTTTTCCTTTTTGTAGCAAACTGGTGTGGCGATTGTCGTTATATCTATCCTGCCTTGCCAGAAATTGAGGAGACCAATCCAGAGTTCACCTTTATTCGTGTGGACCGAGACCAGTATATGGATTTGGCTAAACTCTGGGATGTTTATGGAATTCCTAGCCTTGTTGTTCTAGAAAAGGACAAGGAAATTGGTCGTTTTGTTAATCGCGACCGTAAAAGTAAGCAACAAATTAACGACTTTTTAGCAGGACTGAAATAGGAGAAAAAGAAAACAATGATTTTTACATACAACAAAGAACATGTCGGTGATGTCCTTATGGTCATCGTGAAAAATAGCGGAGATGCCAAACTGGATGTAGAACGCAAAGGCAAGGTAGCCCGTGTTTTTCTCAAAGATAATGGGGAAACAGTGGCTTGGAATATTTTTGAAGTTTCAAGTTTATTTGAAATTGCAGAGTTCGGTCAAGTCTTTTTGACAGATGAGCAAGTCGCTCGTTTGAACCAAGAATTGCAGGCGGAAGGTTTTAAAGAAGAAATTATCAATGACAAGGAACCTAAGTTTGTTGTTGGTGAAATTGTCGAGATGGTAGCTCATCCAGATAGTGACCACCTCAACATCTGCCAAGTTGCAGTATCAAGTGACAAGACTGTACAAATCGTTGCAGGGGCTCCTAATGCGCGTCTTGGGTTGAAAACCATTGTGGCTCTTCCTGGAGCTATGATGCCCAAAGGCAATCTTATTTTCCCAGGTGAACTTCGTGGTGAAAAGAGTTTTGGCATGATGTGCAGTCCTCGTGAATTGCATCTGCCAAATGCTCCGCAAAAACGTGGTGTTATTGAATTATCAGAAGACCAAGTTGTTGGAACTCCATTTGATCCAGCTAAACACTGGACCGCCTAAGAAGCTGTTAGTATCTGATAGACCAGCTAGAAGGAAATGAGATGGCAAAAAATGTAGTAATTACAGGAGCGACATCAGGTATTGGTGAAGCGATTGCGCGTGCTTATCTGGAGCAGGGTGAGAATGTCGTTCTAACCGGACGACGGACAGACAGACTAGAAGTCCTCAAGTCGGAGTTTGCAGAAGCTTTCCCAAATCAAAATGTCTGGACCTTTCAACTAGATGTGACGGATATGATCATGGTAAAGATTGTCTGCTCTGATATTCTAGAAACGATAGGTCAGATTGATATTCTGGTCAACAATGCCGGACTGGCTCTAGGCTTGGCACCCTATCAGGACTATGAAGAGTTGGATATGTTGATCATGCTGGATACCAATGTCAAAGGTTTGATGGCAGTCACTCGCTCTTTCTTGCCAGCAATGGTAAAAGCCAATCAAGGACATATCATCAACATGGGGTCAACCGCAGGAATCTACGCCTATGCTGGTGCCGCTGTTTACTCAGCTACCAAGGCAGCGGTTAAGACCTTTTCAGATGGTCTGCGAATTGATACCATCGCAACGGATATCAAGGTGACGACCATTCAGCCTGGAATTGTCGAAACAGATTTTTCGACGGTACGTTTTCATGGTGACAAAGAGCGGGCTGCGACGGTTTATCAGGGAATCGAAGCCTTGCAGGCACCAGACATTGCAGACACAGTAGTCTATGTGACCAGTCAACCTCGTCGTGTTCAGATTACAGATATGACCATTATGGCCAATCAACAGGCGACAGGTTTCATGGTTCATAAAAAATAAAAAATTTTCTCGAAAAGTTACAAATTTCTGTAACTTTTTTTGATTTCCTGCGAATAGATAAGTAGGAGGAAAAAATATGTATAATAAAGTTATCATGATTGGACGTTTAACGTCTACACCAGAATTGCACAAAACCAACAATGACAAGTCAGTAGCGCGAGCGACTATTGCAGTCAACCGTCGTTACAAAGACCAAAACGGGGAACGTGAAGCTGATTTTGTTAATATGGTTCTATGGGGCAGACTAGCAGAAACCTTGGCAAGCTATGCAACCAAAGGTAGTCTTATTTCTGTGGATGGAGAATTGCGTACCCGTCGCTTTGAGAAAAATGGTCAAATGAACTATGTGACTGAAGTACTTGTTACTGGATTCCAACTCTTGGAAAGTCGTGCTCAACGTGCCATGCGTGAAAATAATGCAGGTCAAGACTTGGCAGACCTAGTCTTGGAAGAGGAAGAATTGCCATTTTAAGAATTAAAAAGTCTGAGTTGGTCTCAGGCTTTTTATCTTGAGAAAGTCAGACTTTTTTCTTGACTATTTCTGACCAAGTGATACAATAGAATTATGAATTAGCACTCAAGTTCAAAGAGTGCTAATAATATCTATCTCATTATGGAGGAAATCAGATGTTGAAACCATTAGGGGACCGTGTGGTCTTAAAAATAGAAGAAAAAGAACAAACCGTTGGGGGCTTTGTCCTTGCAGGCTCAGCCCAAGAAAAAACCAAAACAGCCCAAGTTGTGGCTACTGGACAAGGTGTTCGTACCTTGAACGGTGACTTGGTTGCTCCAAGTGTTAAAACTGGAGACCGTGTCTTAGTTGAAGCCCACGCAGGTCTTGATGTCAAAGATGGCGATGAAAAGTATATCATCGTAGGCGAAGCTAACATCTTGGCAATCATTGAAGAATAGAAGGAGAAAGTAAGTATGTCAAAAGAAATTAAATTTTCATCAGATGCCCGTTCAGCTATGGTCCGTGGTGTCGATATCCTTGCAGATACTGTTAAAGTAACCTTGGGACCAAAAGGTTGCAATGTCGTTCTTGAAAAATCATTTGGCTCACCCTTGATTACCAATGACGGTGTGACCATTGCCAAAGAAATCGAATTAGAAGACCATTTTGAAAATATGGGTGCCAAATTGGTATCAGAAGTAGCTTCAAAAACCAATGATATCGCAGGTGATGGAACTACAACTGCAACTGTTTTGACCCAAGCAATCGTCCGTGAAGGAATCAAAAACGTCACAGCAGGCGCAAATCCAATCGGTATTCGTCGTGGGATTGAAACAGCAGTTGCCGCAGCAGTTGAAGCTTTGAAAAACAACGCCATCCCTGTTGCCAATAAAGAAGCTATCGCTCAAGTTGCAGCCGTATCTTCTCGTTCTGAAAAAGTTGGTGAGTACATCTCTGAAGCAATGGAAAAAGTTGGCAAAGACGGTGTCATCACCATCGAAGAGTCACGTGGTATGGAAACAGAGCTTGAAGTCGTAGAAGGAATGCAGTTTGACCGTGGTTACCTTTCACAGTACATGGTGACTGATAGCGAAAAAATGGTGGCTGACCTTGAAAATCCGTACATTTTGATTACAGACAAGAAAATTTCCAATATCCAAGAAATCTTGCCACTTTTGGAAAGCATTCTCCAAAGCAATCGTCCACTCTTGATTATTGCGGATGATGTGGATGGTGAGGCTCTTCCAACTCTTGTTTTGAACAAGATTCGTGGAACCTTCAACGTAGTAGCAGTCAAGGCACCTGGTTTTGGTGACCGTCGCAAAGCCATGCTTGAAGATATCGCCATCTTAACAGGCGGAACAGTTATCACAGAAGACCTTGGTCTTGAGTTGAAAGATGCGACAATTGAAGCTCTTGGTCAAGCAGCGAGAGTGACCGTGGACAAAGATAGTACGGTTATTGTAGAAGGTGCAGGAAATCCTGAAGCGATTTCTCACCGTGTTGCGGTTATCAAGTCTCAAATCGAAACTACAACTTCTGAATTTGACCGTGAAAAATTGCAAGAACGCTTGGCCAAATTGTCAGGTGGTGTAGCGGTTATTAAGGTCGGAGCCGCAACTGAAACTGAGTTGAAAGAAATGAAACTCCGCATTGAAGATGCCCTCAACGCTACTCGTGCAGCTGTTGAAGAAGGTATTGTTGCAGGTGGTGGAACAGCTCTTGCCAATGTGATTCCAGCTGTTGCTACCTTGGAATTGACAGGAGACGAAGCAACAGGACGCAATATTGTTCTCCGTGCTTTGGAAGAACCTGTTCGTCAAATCGCCCACAATGCAGGATTTGAAGGTTCAATCGTTATCGATCGTTTGAAAAATGCTGAAGTTGGTACAGGCTTCAACGCAGCAACTGGCGAGTGGGTCAACATGATTGAAGAGGGAATCATCGACCCAGTTAAAGTGAGCCGTTCAGCTCTTCAAAATGCAGCATCTGTAGCCAGCTTGATTTTGACTACGGAAGCAGTTGTAGCCAATAAACCAGAACCAGTAGCTCCGGCTCCGACAATGGATCCAAGCATGATGGGCGGCATGATGTAAGCTTTCTATAGAAAACAACTTATAAAAAACACAAAAGGAGGGAATGCCTACCCCTCCTTTTTATGCTATTCACTTCTAAATTGATTTGAGCTCTCCTAATTTATATGATAAAATAATACTATCCTAAAATCAAAAAACATCT
>NZ_VMMT01000034.1:0-15859 GCF_013277355.1 Streptococcus sp. 1343 | reverse complement strand
TAGTTTTGCAGGAAGTCTAATCAAGAGGAAAGTAAATGACGATTAAGGTAATTGCGACAGATATGGATGGGACCTTGCTGGATTCTAGAGGCCAGCTTGATCTCCCACGCTTGGAAAAGATTGTGGATCAGTTGGATCAAAGGGGGATTCGTTTTGTCATCGCGACAGGGAATGAAATTCACCGCATGAGGCAACTACTGGAGCACTTGGTGGATCGAGTGGTTCTGGTTGTTGCCAATGGTGCTCATATTTTTGAAAACAATGAATTGATTCAGGCTCAGACTTGGGATGATGCCATTGTCGATAAGGCTTTGGCTCATTTCGAGGGTCGAGCGTGTCAGGATCAATTTGTTGTAACAGGGATGAAGGGTGGTTTCGTCAAGGAAGGTACCATTTTTACAGACCTTGAAAGTTTTATGACTCCAGAAATGATTGAAGAATTCTACCAACGAATGAATTTTGTGGATGAATTAACCTCTGACCTCTTTGGTGGTGTGCTCAAGATGAGTATGGTTGTTGGTGAGGAACGTTTGAATTCGGTATTGGAAGAAATCAATGACCTCTTTGATGGCCGTGTTCGGGCTGTATCGAGTGGCTATGGTTGCATTGATATCCTCCAAGCTGGAATTCATAAAGCATGGGGCTTGGAAGAATTACTCAAGCGTTGGGACTTGACCCCCCAACAAATCATGGCTTTTGGCGATAGTGAAAATGATGTTGAAATGCTTGAAATGGCTGGAATTGCCTATGCGATGGAAAATGCTGATGACAAAGCCAAAGCTGTGGCGACGGCTCTAGCGCCAGCCAATAGCCAAGGAGGAGTTTACCAAGTATTGGAAAACTGGTTAGAAAAAGGAGAATGAAGTAGCAGTACAGTTATTAGAAAATTGGTTACTAAAGGAACAAGAAAAAATCCAAACCAAGTATCGTCACCTAAATCAGGTTTCAGTTGTAGAGCCAGATATTCTTTTTATTGGGGATTCCATTGTCGAATATTATCCTCTGCAGGAGTTGTTTGGGACTTCAAAGACAATTGTCAATCGAGGAATTTGTGGCTATCAGACAGGACTGTTATTAGAGAATCTGGATGCGCATCTGTACGGTGGGGAGGTAGATAAAATTGTCCTTTTAATTGGGACGAACGATATTGGAAAAGATGTGCCTGTGAATGAGGCTCTCAATAATCTCGAAGCTATCATCAATCCATTGCTCGCGATTATTCACTGACTGAGATAAAATTACTTTCCATTTTGCCAGTTAATGAAGGCGAGGAGTATAAGCAGACAGTCTATATCCGCACGAATGAAAAAATTCAGAACAGGAATCACGCCTATCAAGAGCTTGCTTCTGCCTATATGCAGGTGGAATTTTTGTCAGTTTTTGACAGTTTGACAGACCAGGCGGGCCAACTAAAAAAAGAATATACAACTGATGGACTGCACCTCAGTGTTGCTGGTTATCAGGTTTTGACAAAAGCCTTGAAAGGCTATCTTTACTAAATAGCTAAATAAAGTTAAATTTGAGCATAATATCTTGTAAAAAATTCTAAAATCCTTTAAAATAAAAAGTGATGGAGGAATTTATGAATGTAAATCAGATTGTACGGATTATTCCTACTTTAAAAGTTAATAATAGAAAATTAAATGAAACATTTTATATTGAAACCCTTGGCATGAAGGCCTTGTTAGAGGAATCAGCCTTCCTATCACTAGGGGACCAAACAGGTCTTGAAAAGCTGGTTTTAGAAGAAGCACCAAGCATGCGTACTCGTAAGGTAGAGGGACGAAAAAAATTGGCTAGATTGATTATCAAGGTGGAAAATCCCTTAGAAATCGAGGGACTCTTATCTAAAACAGATTCGATTCATCGATTATATAAAGGTCAAAATGGCTACGCTTTTGAAATTTTTTCACCAGAAGATGATTTGATTTTGATTCATGCAGAAGATGACAGAGCAAGTCTAGTAGAAGTAGGAGAAAAGCCTGAATTTCAAACAGATTTGGCATCAATCTCTTTAAGTAAATTTGAGATTTCTATGGAATTACATCTCCAAACTGATATCGAAAGTTTCTTGGAATCATCTGAAATTGGGGCATCCCTTGATTTTATTCCAGCTCAGGGGAAGGATTTGACTGTGGACAATACGGTTACCTGGGACTTATCTATGCTCAAGTTCTTGGTCAATGAACTAGATATATCAAGTCTTCGCCAGAAGTTTGAGTCTACAGAATATTTTATTCCTAAGTCTGAAAAATTCTTCCTTGGAAAAGATAGAAATAATGTTGAATTGTGGTTTGAAGAAGTATGAAGTGGACCCAGATTATTAAAAAAATAGAAGAACAAATCGAGGCAGGGATTTATCCCGGAGCCTCTTTTGCGTATTTTAAGGACAATCAATGGACGGAGTTCTATATTGGTCAGAGTCACCCAGAGCATGGCTTGCAGACTGAGGCAGGACTAGTTTATGACCTAGCTAGTGTCAGCAAGGTTGTTGGCGTTGGCACCGTTTTTACCTTCTTGTGGGAAAAAGGCAAATTAGATATTGACAGACCGGTAACAGATTTTTTAGCTGAGAGTGATTATCCAGACATCACTATTCGCCAGCTCTTGACTCATGCAACAGACCTTGATCCTTTTATTCCTAATCGTGATCTTTTAACAGCCCCTGAATTAAAGGAAGCGATGTTTCATCTCAACAGACGAAGTCAGCCAGCCTTTCTTTATTCGGATGTCCATTTTTTGCTGTTGGGCTTTATTTTGGAAAGAATTTTTAATCAAGATTTGGATGTGATTTTACAAGAACAAGTTTGGAAACCGTGGGGAATGACGGAAACCCAATTTGGACCTGTTGAGCTTGCTGTTCCAACAGTTAGAGGTGTCGAGGCAGGTCTGGTACATGATCCCAAGGCTCGCCTCTTGGGCAGACATGCAGGTAGTGCTGGTTTGTTTTCGACTGTAAAGGATTTACAAATCTTTTTAGAACACTATTTAGCAGATGATTTTGCAAGAGATTTGAGTCAAAATTTTTCACCTTTGGATGACAAGGAACGTTCTTTGGCATGGAATTTGGAAGGAGATTGGCTAGACCATACGGGCTATACAGGTACCTTTATCATGTGGAATCGTCAGAAGCAAGAAGCGGCCATTTTCCTATCGAATCGTACCTATGAAAAGGATGAGAGGGCTCAATGGATTGTAGACCGCAATCAAGTGATGAACTTGATTCGCAAAGAAGAGTAAGGAGAGACATGTCAAATAGTTTAAAAGGGACTTTACTAACAGTTGTGGCAGGGATAGCTTGGGGCTTGTCAGGAACGAGTGGCCAATACCTGATGGCACACGGAATTTCAGCTCTGGTCTTGACCAACTTGCGCCTTTTAATCGCTGGTGGAATTCTCATGCTCTTGGCTTATGCCACTGCAAAGGATAAAATGCTGGCCTTTTTAACGGATAAGAAGAGTTTGCTGTCTCTTCTTATTTTTGCTCTAATTGGTCTATTCCTCAACCAATTCGCCTATCTAACTGCTATTCAGGAGACCAATGCAGGTACCGCGACAGTACTTCAGTATGTTTGTCCTGTCGGAATTTTGATTTATAGCTGTATCAAGGATAAGGTGGCACCGACACTGGGAGAGATTGTTTCTATCATATTAGCCATCGGAGGAACCTTCCTGATCGCAACACATGGGCAGGTGGACCAGTTATCCATGACACCTGCAGACCTGTTTTGGGGTCTCTTTTCTGCTCTGACTTACGCACTTTATATCATTTTACCCATAGCCTTGATTAAGAAGTGGGGGAGCAGTTTGGTCATTGGTGTGGGAATGGTTATAGCAGGTTTGGTTGCCCTTCCTTTTACAGGAGTTCTACAGACTACTATCCCAACAAGTCTTGATTTTCTCCTCGCTTTTGCGGGCATTATCCTTATCGGGACTGTCTTTGCCTATACAGCCTTTCTAAAAGGAGCCAGTCTGATTGGGCCGGTCAAGTCAAGTTTGTTGGCTTCAATTGAGCCAATTTCGGCTGTTTTCTTTGCTTTCCTAATCATGAATGAACAATTTTATCCCATTGATTTTCTTGGTATGGCAATGATATTGTTTGCTGTAACCCTGATTTCTTTGAAAGATTTAGTCTTAGAAAAATAAAAAGACTCTTTGTCGTCCGTGACAGAGAGTTTTTGCGTAGTATTTTATGCTCAATGAAAATCAAAGAGCAAACTAGGAAACTAGCCGCAGACTGTACTTGAGTACGGCAANNTTTCGAAGAGTATTAATTGTTTTCAAGATAAAATTCAAAACGTTCGCCTACATATTGACTTTTTACGTATTCAAAAGCAGTACCATCTTCTAGGTAGGAAACCTGAGTCAGACCAAGAATAGCATGTCCTTTTTCAACTTCTAAATAGTGGGCGATTTTTTCCTTAGCAAGGCGAGCATAGATGGTCTGATGTGATTTACCAATACGGTAGCCATGTTTTTGCAGTGTTTGGAAGAAATGACTAGTGATTTCTTCTTTTTTAAAGTCCTTAATGAATTTTTCAGGAATAGAAGCAACTTCATAAACCAGAGGAACTTTGTCGGCATAGCGGACCCGCTCCATTCGGATAATATTTTCGGTAGGAGAAATTCCTAGCTTGGCAACTTCCTGCTCATTGGGAATGGTTTTTCTGTAGGAAATGAGCTGGCTAGAGGGTACTTTACCTTGGGACTTAACAATTTCAGTAAAACTGGTTGTCCCTCGCATCTTTTCTTGTACCCGAGTACTGGACACAAAGGTGCCACTTCCAACTCTGCGCTCTAAGACACCTTCTTCAACCAATAGAGATACGGCTTGGCGGAGGGTCATGCGGCTGACCGAAAACTGCTCTGCTAAATCTCTTTCACTGGGAAGCCTCTCACCAATGGACCAACGGTGCTCGTCAATATCCTTTTTAATCTGATCGTGGATTTTCATATAAGCTGGTAGCATGTTTTCACTTCATTTCTATCTTTTCTCTATTGTACCCCAATAAACTAGAAAAAGTCAATCTTCGCCTTGTTTAGTTGGTAATTCGCCCTTATTTGTGATAGAATATTGAAAAAAGATATTTCTTTTGAGAAAGGAAAAAGATGAGCAACATTTCAACTGATTTGCAAGATGTAGAAAAAATCATCGTATTGGACTATGGTAGCCAATACAACCAGCTGATTTCACGCCGTATCCGTGAGATTGGTGTTTTTTCAGAACTAAAAAGCCATAAAATTTCAGCTGCTGAAGTTCGTGAAATCAATCCTGTAGGAATTATTCTATCAGGTGGTCCAAACTCTGTATACGAAGATGGTTCATTCGATATTGACCCAGAAATCTTCGAACTCGGAATTCCTATTTTGGGAATCTGTTATGGTATGCAATTATTAACCCATAAACTTGGAGGAAAAGTTGTTCCTGCAGGTGATGCTGGAAATCGTGAATACGGTCAATCAACCCTAACACACACACCATCATCTCTTTTTGAATCAACACCTGATGAACAAACTGTATTGATGAGCCATGGTGATGCAGTTACTGAGATTCCTGTTGCTTTTGTTCGTACTGGAACTTCAGCTGACTGTCCATATGCAGCCATTGAAAACCCAGATAAACACATTTACGGTATCCAGTTCCACCCAGAAGTTCGTCATTCTGTATACGGAAATGATATCCTTCGTAACTTTGCCCTTAACATCTGTAAGGCTAAAGGCGACTGGTCAATGGATAACTTCATTGATATGCAAATCCAAAAAATTCGTGAAACCGTCGGTGATAAACGTGTTCTTCTTGGTCTATCAGGTGGTGTTGACTCTTCAGTTGTTGGAGTTCTTCTCCAAAAAGCGATTGGCGATCAATTGATCTGTATCTTCGTGGATCACGGTCTTCTTCGTAAAGGTGAAGCAGATCAGGTTATGGATATGCTTGGTGGTAAGTTTGGTTTGAATATCGTCAAAGCAGACGCTGCTAAACGTTTCCTTGACAAACTTGCTGGCGTTTCTGACCCTGAACAAAAACGTAAAATCATCGGTAACGAGTTTGTCTATGTATTCGATGACGAAGCAAGCAAGCTCAAAGATGTGAAATTCCTTGCTCAAGGAACTCTTTATACCGACGTGATCGAGTCTGGTACGGATACAGCTCAAACTATCAAGTCACACCACAATGTTGGTGGTCTTCCAGAAGACATGCAATTTGAGCTGATTGAACCATTGAATACTCTTTACAAGGACGAAGTTCGTGCCCTTGGTACAGAGCTTGGTATGCCAGACCATATCGTATGGCGCCAACCATTCCCAGGACCAGGACTTGCGATCCGTGTCATGGGTGAAATCACTGAAGAAAAGCTAGAAACTGTTCGTGAGTCGGACGCTATTCTTCGTGAAGAAATTGCTAAAGCTGGTCTTGACCGCGATATCTGGCAATACTTCACAGTTAACACAGGCGTTCGTTCAGTTGGGGTTATGGGTGACGGTCGTACATATGACTACACGATTGCAATCCGTGCTATTACCTCTATTGATGGTATGACTGCGGACTTTGCCAAAATTCCTTGGGATGTCCTTCAAAAAATCTCAGTACGTATCGTAAATGAAGTGGATCATGTTAACCGTATCGTCTACGATATTACAAGTAAACCACCTGCAACAGTTGAGTGGGAGTAATTTTAAACTAATAAAAAATGCTTTGAAATCAGTGTTTCAGAGCATTTTTTGTTCTTTCTGTAAATAATTTGCAAACTATAGTAACTGTTGACTTTTACTTAACCATTTTTCGATTGTAAGTTCAAAATGGTCAATTACTATTATATTTTCAGGAATCGTATCAAAATCAAATAATAAATTATCTGAATGAGTTTTTATAACTACTCCAAAATCAAGTTTTTTGGAGTTTATAGCATTCTGTAATAAAGAGATACTTTCATTCAGACATTCATTATTTTTTTGAATTTTTATAGGTATCGGTTTTTTTGAAAATGTTTAGGTAAAAAACCATCAATTCCTTTATTTCTTTGAACAATTTTTGCCTGTAATAATTTAAGAATGTTTTCCTCTTCCTCAGTTTTGGTTCTATATGCTTCGATTCCTTTATTCAATAAATTTGAACTTGTTTTTATAACATTTTCCAGACGTTGCTGAGTTATATTGATAGCTTCCTCAGATAAATCAATCCCCATATAATTTCTATTCAAAATCTTGGAGGCTACTAAAGTAGTTCTACTTCCACAGAACGGGTCTAAAACTATATCATTTTTATCAGTAGCAATCTTTATAATTTGTTCTAATAACAGAATAGGTTTTTGTGTAGGATAACCTACTCTTTCTTTAGCTTTTGGATTAAGAAATGGTATATTCCAAACATCTGAAAGGGGAACTCCATTTTTCTCTTTTGCCAGAATATAGTTACCATTATTATCAACCTTATATATAGTTTTAGAGTTTCCATCTCGTTTTCGTTCCACTAGTATTTGGTCGATATTTGTAGTAGAAGAATACTCTGTAAAAATTGTATTAAATTTAAAATCTTTTGACTTTGAATAAAAGTAAATGTTTTGATGATTGTTCAATAATCCCTTTTTTGAATTAGACCACCGTTTATAGTTCCATATAATTTCGCTTTGAAACATATCTGCTCCAAAGATATTATCTAAAATTAATCTAATATGATGATTTGCAATTTTATCACAATGAACGAAAATACTGCCACTATTTTTTAGCACTCTTTTGCATTCTTCTAATCTTACAGATAAAAATTCTTTGTAATCCTCAATCGAAGTCCATGTATCTTCAAATTGAAACCTATATTGAGGATCTTCACGATGCCAAAGGCAATAAAATCGACCGTGCTCCAAATCCAATGGAACTCTTGACTATTAAAGTCCCACAACCTGTTCAAGCTGGAGACATGGTTCGAGCTCTTAAAGAGGGTCTCATCAATCTTTATAAGGAAGATGGAACCAGTGTCACAGTTCGAGCTTAATGTAGTTGTTTAGTGTTAAAAAATTATGCAAAGCTCCATATACAACACTTAAACGAGATTAAAGAATGGCGAAATCCCTTGATGCGCAAGGGATTAGCTGTCCTTTTTTATTTTTTAAGTGATAAAGTCGAAGCTTAGGTATCAAAGCATATTAAATTAAACAAAGAAGGGATATCATCGATATTTTGAAATCCTATATTTAAACTTAACACTCTCTATTTTTTATGGTAGAGAGTTTTTTTGCTAATAAAATCTTACAAAATGACATTTATATATTGCATTAAGTTAGATATATGATATAATGTTGTTAAAAAGAGGCGCAACTTTTTAAACTCAATAAGAATCAAAGAGCAAACCATGAATATTGATGGAGGAATAAAAAATGGAAGTTATAAATGTAAGTAAGCATTATGGTCATTCAATCATTCTCAAAGATATAAATTTTGCACTTAACAAGGGTGAAATTGTTGGTCTAGTAGGGAGAAATGGAGTTGGTAAGAGTACGTTGATGAAAATTCTTGTTCAGAATAATCAACCGACTTCAGGTAATATTATAAGCAGTGATAATGTTGGGTATTTAATCGAAGAACCAAAATTATTTTTATCTAAAACAGGTTTAGAGAATTTAAAATATTTGTCAAATTTATATGGTGTTGACTACAATCAAGAAAGATTTAGAAGTTTGATTCAAGAGTTAGATTTGACTCAGTCTATTAATAAAAAAGTAAAGACCTATTCTTTGGGTACAAAACAAAAATTAGCTTTGCTTCTAACTCTCGTTACGGAACCTGATATATTGATTTTAGATGAACCGACTAATGGTTTAGATATTGAATCATCACAAATAGTTTTATCGGTTCTAAAAAATTTAGCTTTACATGAAAATGTGGGAATTTTAATATCGAGTCATAAATTAGAAGATATTGAAGAAATTTGTGAGAGGGTTCTTTTCTTGGAGAACGGGCTTTTGACATTTCAAAAAGTAGGAAAAGATAGTCATAATTTCTTGTTTGAGATAGCTTTTTCATCAGCTACAGATAGAGACATTTTCATTACCAAACAAGAATTTGGGGATATTGTTCAGGAAGAGGGACTGAGAATTACTATGTCTGGGAATATTCAAAGTAGTGAGCTTTTTAAATTTTTTAACGAAAACTCTATTAAAGTAGTTGATTTTGAAACTAAAAAAGAGACGCTTAAAGATATTTATCTAAATCGTTCAAAATAAAGGAAGGTTATCATCATGAAATTAAATAAATTGAATTTTCTTAAGGAAAATATAAGAAATTTATATTCATCAGGCGTAATATATCTCGGTTTGCTTATCTCGTTTATACCGCCGATATTGGTTACATTCTTTATTCTAAAGACTCAAGGGACATCGCTTGGTATTAAGCATATTTCAAACTTTTATGCTATGCTCGGTATGTTAATGGCTGTTATACATGCTAATCGAGTCATTAGTAGAGATTTTTCCCACAATACGGTAAGTTTGTTTTATAATCAACAGAAGAATCGGATGATTTACGTCTTGTCTAATTTTCTATATGCCATCTCAGTTTCCATTATTTATGCTTTGAATGGCATTGTGTTACTAGTCATAGTAAGTAAATTGGGTATTCCAGGTGATTTAGGATTAGATTTTATAGTAGCTATTGTAGTCAATACAATTTTGTTAGTCCTGTTTTATTTTCTATTATCTTACATTTTCTATTTATACAAATTGAAAAGTGGCTTGGTATTTGGTATTTTAGTAGCTTTACTACTCTTTATCCCTAATATATTAAATACGATGATGATGAATACTAGTAATGATTTGTTTATCAAAGCAATTGAACTTCTTCCTTTTTATTCTTTACCTGTATTTGTGGCTTCAAATACGATGTCTATTAGTCAGTATCTTGTGGTAATCACTACAATCATTTTATTGTACTTTTTCACTCTTAAGAAAAGCAAGAAGTATTCATTTTAGTTTCATTTAGTATTATTTTGCATACCTAAAATACAATAAAAAAATCAGTCATCTTGGTATGCTCCTGCTTTCACTATTCAACACGTTTTTGACTTATACTAGGCTCATTTCCAAAAGCATTATATAATAGTGATATGAAACCAACTAAACTAAACAAGAAATATAAGCAATAAAAACTCGTTTAAAAGATCCTACTAAAGCTAATACTAAATAAAAATAAAAGAGTAAACTAGGAAGTTTATTTCAAACAACCTAAAATACTGATTTTCGGCTGAAGATAATACTGGAGTGCTAATTAATGGGGTTATAATAAATAGTTGACAGCTTGTGTTGGTTTTGGATTTTTTAAGAGTAGATGAGTATTAAAACTATAAGGAGGACGCCGGTGGCTAAAAATTTAAAATTAAAATTAGCTCGTGTAGAGCTTGATTTAACTCAAGGTCAACTGGCAGAGGCTGTGGGGGTGACGCGCCAGACTATTGGTTTGATAGAGGCGGGGAAATACAATCCCAGTCTCTCGCTCTGCCAGTCCATTTGCAGATGTTTAGGGAAAAGCCTAGACCAACTATTTTGGGAGGAAGAAGATGGTAAATAAATTCATTCATTATCAATTACTTGACGAAAGAGAAGAACAACTAATCAATAAAGCTGGGGCAGAATTCTTTACCCTCTTCATTGGGCTTGTGCTTCTAAGCTATTTGGTGGCTGTATTAGCTCCCTCTCTTTTTAATCCGAATTTTCTAGTCTATATTCTGATAGTAGGAATTTTCTTCTTTTTCAATCGTGCCCGTTATCTGGGAGTGACCTACTATAGTCGTTTTCATTTTACGATTTTGGGTTGTTTTTTCCTAACCTTGGCGATTACGGCTCTTTTGATGTTGCAGAATTATCAATTCAACATAGAAATTTATCAGCACAATCCTTTGAACGTTAAATACCTGTCTGCTTGGGCAATTACTTATGTCATTTACCTTCCCTGGGTCTTTATTGGCAATCTCGGTCTGAAGAGCTATGGAGAATGGGCTCAGAAAAAGTTTGAACAAGATATGGATGAATTGGAGAGTGGTGAATAGCTTGTTACTCTTTTCTCAATCCAGCTAAAATGTGATATAATAGTACTAATTTATTGGAATACATGAAAGTTCTTGAAAATTTTCATGGGTTTCTAGCTAAGGAAGTAGGAAAAGTATGTATCCAGATGATAGTTTGACATTGCACACGGACTTGTACCAGATCAACATGATGCAGGTTTACTTTGACCAAGGGATTCACAATAAGAAGGCGGTCTTTGAGGTGTATTTCCGTCAACAGCCTTTTAAGAACGGCTATGCGGTTTTTGCAGGTTTGGAAAGAATTGTGAATTATCTTGAAGACTTGTGTTTTTCAGATAGTGATATTGCCTATTTGGAGTCGCTAGGCTATCATGGGGCATTCTTGGACTATCTTCGCAATTTCAAGTTGGAGTTGGCCGTTCGTTCTGCCCAAGAAGGGGACTTGGTTTTTGCTAATGAGCCTATTGTGCAGGTGGAAGGCCCTCTAGCCCAATGTCAGTTGGTCGAAACGGCTCTTTTGAACATCGTCAACTACCAGACCTTGGTAGCGACCAAGGCAGCTCGTATTCGTTCGGTTATCGAAGATGAACCCTTGATGGAGTTTGGGACACGTCGGGCTCAAGAAATGGATGCGGCCATCTGGGGAACACGCGCAGCGGTGATTGGTGGCGCCAATGGAACCAGCAACGTGCGTGCGGGTAAGCTCTTTGACATTCCTGTTTTGGGAACCCATGCCCATGCCTTGGTACAGGTTTATGGCAATGACTATGAAGCTTTCAAGGCTTACGCTGCGACCCACAAAAATTGTGTCTTTCTTGTGGATACCTATGACACCCTTCGCATCGGTGTACCAGCTGCCATTCAGGTGGCGCGTGAGCTGGGTGATCAGATTAACTTTATGGGTGTGCGGATTGACTCTGGGGATATTGCCTACATTTCTAAGAAAGTCCGTCAGCAATTGGACGAGGCTGGCTTTACAGAAGCTAAGATTTATGCTTCAAATGACCTAGATGAAAATACTATCCTCAACCTCAAGATGCAAAAGGCCAAGATTGATGTCTGGGGTGTGGGAACTAAGCTGATTACAGCCTATGACCAACCAGCTCTTGGGGCGGTTTATAAGATTGTTGCGATTGAAGATGAAAATGGTAAGATGCGTAATACTATCAAACTGTCTAATAATGCGGAAAAAGTGTCTACGCCAGGTAAGAAGCAGGTGTGGCGCATTACCAGTCGTGAAAAAGGCAAGTCAGAGGGTGATTACATCACTTATGACGGCGTAGATGTTGCCAGCATGACTGAAATCAAGATGTTCCATCCGACTTACACATACATCAAGAAGACCGTTCGTAATTTTGATGCTGTTCCTCTCTTGGTGGATATTTTCAAAGACGGGAAATTGATTTATAACTTGCCTAGCTTGACTGAGATTCAGGATTATGCTCGTAAGGAATTTGACAAGCTTTGGGATGAGTACAAGCGTGTACTCAATCCGCAGCACTATCCAGTGGATTTGGCGCGTGATGTATGGCAAGACAAGATGGACTTGATTGACAAAATGCGTAAGGAAGCCCTCGGTGAAGGAGAAGAAGAATGAGTTTGCAAGAAACGATTATCCAAGAGCTGGGTGTCAAACCAGTGATTGATGCCCAGGAAGAAATCCGTCGTTCTATTGATTTCTTAAAAAGATACCTGAAAAAACATCCCTTTCTTAAAACTTTTGTGCTAGGGATTTCTGGAGGGCAGGACTCGACTTTGGCAGGTCGTTTGGCTCAACTAGCTATGGAAGAACTGCGAGCAGAAACGGGAGACGACAGCTACAAATTTATCGCTGTCCGCCTGCCTTATGGAGTACAAGCCGATGAAGCAGACGCTCAAAAAGCCCTAGACTTCATCCAGCCAGATGTCAGTTTAGTCGTCAATATTAAGGAATCAGCTGACGCTATGACAGCTGCTGTTGAAGCGACAGGTAGTCCTGTTTCAGATTTTAACAAGGGCAATATCAAGGCTCGTAGTCGTATGATTGCCCAATATGCCCTTGCGGGTGCCCATAGTGGAGCGGTCATTGGGACAGACCACGCCGCGGAAAATATCACAGGTTTCTTTACCAAGTTTGGTGACGGTGGTGCAGATATTCTCCCTCTTTATCGCCTCAATAAACGTCAAGGAAAACAACTCTTGAAGGAACTTGGTGCAGACCCAGCCCTTTATGAAAAAATCCCAACAGCAGACCTAGAAGAAGATAAACCAGGTCTAGCTGACGAAGTAGCCCTCGGAGTCACTTATGAAGAGATTGACGACTACCTAGAAGGCAAAACAATCAGCCCAGAAGCCCAAGCAAGAATCGAAAACTGGTGGCACAAAGGCCAACATAAACGCCACCTACCCATCACCGTATTTGATGACTTTTGGGAGTAAAAAGGTTCGGGGAACCTTTTTAGCTTCTTGCCCTGAAATTAAAAAGCAAGAAAAACCTCCAGTGGAGGTTTTCAGCCTCTCACCTTGAAATAAGAAAGTGAGAGAAGGTCTGGGGGATCTTGAACCCCGAGTTTAGAAATAAGAAAATGAGGCAGATTCGGTAACTCGAAGAGTTCGATTTCATCGTCTTACCCCTGCAACGATGACTAGGTTTGAAAAAGCTTGCTAGAGCGCATTTCAAACCAGGCAGCGACTGCGTCAAGAAATTAGAAGACAAACTCGTTTTCTAGCTGTTACTGAGTTGAGCCTTTTTACTACGAGCATAGAAATAAGGAAGTGAGGTAGCATCATGAAAGCTATCGGTACGCAAATATTACAGACAGAACGTTTGATTTTAAGAAGATTTGTGGAGAGTGATTCAGAAGCTATGTTTCAAAATTGGGCTTCATCCGCTGAGAATCTGACCTATGTTACCTGGGATCCCCATCCTGATGTCGTGGTGACTCGAAATTCGATTCGTAACTGGGTTGCTTCCTATACTAATCCCAACTATTACAAATGGGCTATTTGTCTCAAAGAAAACCCAGAGCAAGTGATAGGAGATATCAGCATCGTTGCAATAGATGAGAACAATTCTTCTTGTGAAATTGGCTATATTTTAGGAAAAAACTATTGGGGTCGTGGTCTTATGACAGAGGCCTTAAAAGCTGTCTTGGACTTTTGTTTTACTCAAGTAGGATTTCAAAAAGTCAAAGCTCGATATGCCAGTCTCAACCCAGCTTCAGGTCGTGTCATGGAGAAGGCTGGAATGTCCTATCTACAAACGATTGTTAATGGTGTAGAGAGAAAAGGCTATCTTGCGGATCTTATTTATTATCAGATAAGTAGGGAAGAATGTTGAATTCTATTTTCTGTTTCTATCGAAGTCAACTATTTATTGTAAATATAATAAATGGCATTCTAAGTTTATTTGCAACTTTAAAATAGCATATTGATTAGTACAAGACAGATGTTCTAGTTCCTTCTTTAATCTGGTTTAGTATTAGTTAAAAAATCGCTTTAAGCTTGTAACTAAGAGGGAGCTAATCGACTAGATTCTCCAGCCGAACAGGTGGTAATGTGCTTTTTATAGTGTAATCCTAGCTGTTGTTAAATTTAAAATAGAATCCTCTATCGAGTTAGGGAATTAAATTCCACCAATTTTATTTATGTTTTTCTATCAAAATATCTAACATTAAAATAGTCTCATTCTGATGCGCAAACTATTCTATTTATACTGCATAGTTGTATAAGGAATGATGAAAGATGAGTGAAAGTTATCAAGTTGGAATGTTTGTATCTAAATATATTAGCATGTATTTAGATAAGATGTCTGCAATCCTTTATATATGAGATTGATTACGATATAGTTAAAGTGTTAGTTCAATAATTAATATATCATTTTAAGTTTATTTGATGTATGAAACATATTGTTTAACATTTGCCAGAAAATATGCTATACTAAGTAGTAACTTTTAGAAGGAGGATGTAATGGCAAAATCTAATACCAATAAGCGCTATGCATTACGTAAACTCGGAAAGATTTTTGGTTCTGTGATAGTCGGGCTAACTTTATTTTTAGGAGGAATCCTGAATACAAGTTTTGTTCATGCTGCTGATGGGATTCAATATGTCAGAGATGATACTAGAGATAAAGAAGAGGGAATAGAGTATGATGACGCTGATAATGGGGATATTATTGTAAAAGTAGCGACTAAACCTAAGGTAGTAACCAAGAAAATTTCAAGTACGCGAATTCGTTTTGAAAAAGATGAAACTAAAGACCGTAGTGAAAATCCTGTTACAATTGACGGAGAGGATGGCTATGTAACCACAACGACGACCTACGATGTTAATCCAGAGAATGGTCATGTTACTGAAAAGGTTACCGTAGAGAAAAAAGAAGCCACGGATACAGTTATCAAAGTTCCAGCCAAAAGCAAGGTTGAGCGTGAAGTTCTGCCTACAAGTGTTATCCGTTTTGAAAAAGATGAAACTAAAGACCGTAGTGAAAATCCTGTTACAATTGACGGAGAGGACGGAACTATAACCACGACAACGACCTACGATGTTAATCCAGAGAATGGTCATGTTACCGAAAAGGTTACCGTAGAGAAAAAAGAAGCCACGGATACAGTTATCAAAGTTCCAGCTAAAAGCAAGGTTGAGCGCGAAGTCCTTCCTACAAGTGTCATCCGTTATGAAAAAGATGAGACTAGAGACCGAGGAGCTTCTATTGAGATGGTTGACGGAGAGGATGGCTATGTAACCACAACGACGACCTACGATGTTAATCCAGAGACTGGTAAGGTCACAGAAAAGGTTACTGTAGACAGAAAAGAACCGACAGAAACAGTTATCAAAGTTCCAGCCAAAAGCAAGGTTGACCGCG
>NZ_VMMT01000033.1:0-962 GCF_013277355.1 Streptococcus sp. 1343 | reverse complement strand
TAGACTTCCTGCAAAACTAGAATCCTAGTTCATGATTGATAATGCCAGCAATCAAATTCATTCGTAATCCGAAGCGTTTACGATGATTTCGATAGGTTGTTGAAGATATTTTAAACGTTTTTATAGTGAAATGAAATAAGAACAGGACAAATCGATCAAGACAGTCAAATCGATTTCTAACAATGTTTTAGAAGTAGAGGTGTACTATTCTAGTTTCAATCTACTATACTTTGTCAAAAATATTCTCAACCTTGATTCTCTCCTTAGATAGCGCATGGTTACAGGCTTTCTCTTCAGCTGTTAGCGGCTTGAGTTTGCTGGATTTCCTCGGAGTTTGCGCTTGAGGATATAGCTTCATGAGCCCTTGATAAGCACTGTCAGACAAGATTTTACCAGCTTGTCCGATATTTCTGCGACTCATTTTGAACAACTTCATATCATGACAATAGTTCACAGTGATCTCCAAAGAAACAATTCTCCCTTGGCTTGTGACAATCGCCTGAGCCTTCATAGCGTGGCATTTCTTTTTACCAGAATCATTCGCTAATTGTTTTTTAGGACGATTGATTTTTACTTCCGTCGCATCAATCATTACCGTGTCCTCAGAACTGAGAGGAGTTCTTGAAATCGCAACACCACCTTTGAACAAGAGTTACTTCAACCCATTGGCTCCGACGGATTAAGTTGCTTTCGTGGATACCAAGATCAGCCGCAATTTCTTCATAAGTTCGATATTCTCGCACATATTGAAGTCGCCATAAGAAGGTATTCTAGGCTTAGTTTAGGTTTTCGTCCCCCTTTTGCGTGTTTACCTTGATAATCTCTTTTTAATACAGCTAACATCTCTTCAAAAGTCGTGCACTGAACACCAACCAGGAGCTTAAATCGTGCATCAGTTAGTTGTTCACTTGCTTCATAATCCATAGAACTATTATACCATATATTGTTTCGCAGGAAGTCTA
>NZ_VMMT01000032.1:0-27555 GCF_013277355.1 Streptococcus sp. 1343 | reverse complement strand
TTACGAATGAATTTGATTGCTGGTATTATCAATCATGAACTAGGATTCTAGTTTTGCAGGAAGTCTAATAATGAAAATAAAGGACTAAAGTAATAACTCTAAATATATCTGATTTTTATAGGACATTTCATAAAAAAATCTACATACCTAGAGTCCTATTTAGTTATGTATCTTACATAAAGAGAAAGGAATTAATTATCATGAAATTATCTTTGTATAGTGAAGTTGACCATTACCATTCTTTAAGTTCTTATTCTTTAAATGATATTACACATACTGATACCCCAAAAAATATTATTGAAAAGTCTAAAAAAGATAAGTATAGATACCCAATAGTAATACTTAATAAAGAACATAAAGTAATTGGATTTTTTTGCCTACACCTAAACACTGGTCCTAAAGAGTATGGCTATTATCAAAATGATTATGCGCTTATTAGAGGATTTTCTATTGATGATAATTTCAGAAATCAAGGATATGGTTCTAATGCTCTGAATAAAATATTTGAATTCATAGACTCAACTTTAAAATTAGAAATTAACCATATTGTATTGGCTGTAAATGAAAAAAATATATTGGCTCAAAAAGCATATAGAAATTCAGGTTTTTTTGTTGTGAAGAAAGATTTAGAAGGAAAAAAGGGGAAATTAATTATTATGGAGAAAAGCAGAAACTAGTATCATTTCTAGTTTCTGCTTTTCACTAAGTCTGCTATAAATTTAGTATTCTAGCTTATTTGCATATTTTGAGAGGAATAATCTATATACTAAACTTTTATGTTTATAATTCATTCCTTTCGTTTCACTCAAGGCACAAGACAGAATGAAAAAGTGGTGTGCTCTTTATTTTGTTTTATAATAATAGTGAGAAAGTCTATCACTACTACAAATCACGTGGAGGTGAATAAGTGAGTGATACAGCCACTACCTCGCATATTTATAGGTGTCATTCTTTCCATCAAGCACAAGAACTGTGACTAGGAGAACGTAAACTTATAATTGAATAAGCGAATCGTTTGTGAAAAGGAAAGAATAGTCAAGGGATAGGCAGACTCAAATTTGGTGAAGGGAGACTCCTCATGTTAAAAGCCAAATTTCAATTTAAAAAATTTTAAAATTTGTTTCGCATTTACTACTCCTTGCATTTATATTGGATTGATTAACAGAACCTTTCGCGATGTTCCTTAGCAACTTCTTTGTACTAGGAAAATTTAAAAATTCGGATAGGTATCTACCCCGATTATTCACAAAAAAAGCATCCAAAATTTCTTTGTCTGATAGAAGATCAATCTGTTTCTCGACTGCTTGACAAACCAAGTTTGCAAGGAAGATATTTTTAGGGGAATCAAAAGTTTCTGCTTTGTGGTTAAAATCATGTCTCATATTTTTAGTTTAGCACAAAGTAGCTTGATTGGCTAGGAATTCTCTTTCTTTTCAACCTTCTCTTCTGATTTTTTCTTCTCTGCTTGATTACTTGAATCAGTCACTACCTCTTCCTTTTTCTCTCTTTTCTCTTCTTTGATTTTGACTGAAGGAAACAGAAACTCATATTGACTCTTCGGCGTACGAACCCTTGTCACCAAGCTTGTTTTCTTATTTTGATAGCTCACCTGACCCAGATTAAAGGTCTGTTCCCCACTTTCTTGCTCAACCTTATCTTTGGCTCGATTGGCCATGGCAAAAGCAATCAGTTTTTCTTTATTTAAAGCATAGTCTTGATAGTGGGCGACTTGTCGGTTCAAGTAAAATTGCAACAAAAGACTAAAGATGGCTGCCATGGTGACTGCATAGAGGAGAACACCTGCCTTAACTTTTTTCTTTTTCCACACGATAGATGAACTCCCTTTCTAAGCCTTTTTGGAACTGGAAACGAAAGCGAACCACTTGATTATCCTCTGTAATCTGTGCAGATTTGAGTCCATAAACCATAGGTTGATAACCCCGTCCACTGGCATCGGTTTTCCGAAAATCATCCGATTTAGACTTACCTATAGCGATATCCTTGCCATCCTGCTTCATATAGAGGCGGTTGCCCTCCACTTTTTCGAATTGCGAACGATCTAATTCTGCCTCCAGCTGGTCCACAAACAAGAGCCACTCTTTTTGCTCGCTTTGCTGCTGGTAGCGAACTTCTGAAATAAGGAGCTGACTCATGGCTTGAAAGAGGAGTAAGCTTCCACTGATGACAATGAGGGCAATCAGGGATTCTAACAAGGTAAAAGCCTTGACCTTATGGCTCTTTGATTGCCAACAACTGTTCTGAACCATAGTAGACCTCCAATCCTTTTTCACTAGAAAACACCTGAATCTCCACTCCGTTTATGTTTACCTGATTTTGACCTGTCTGCAGTGCCATCTTAGCTACCCTCAAGACTTCTTCCTTTTGCAAGATTTTTGCTTCTTCTTGCCTATTCTTTTGAATTTGTCCCAAAAGGAGGGTCGCGATGCTAGCAAAGATAGCTAAAGCAACTACTGCTTCCAGTAAAATCACTGCCCTAATTTTTTGTTTCCTTAATGCGTTTAATTTTTCCATTTCCTAGATATAATTGATAACGAATCGCTCCTTTACTGGTCTGAAATTCAACCTTAGCCAGGGACGAATTGCCCCCAGCTCGGTCAAATGTGATACTTTGTCCCGATGGTGCCTGAGTTCCTTTAGGAACTGTCAGCTTTTGACTGCCATTGCTAATGGTCTGCCCATCTAAGTTCAGACTAGTTTTTTGCTGACTGGCTACACTGCGTTTTTGAGTTTCTCGATAGAGTTCTTCAAACTCCATAAAGAAAATCTGCTCCTCTACTGCCGCAAAAGTGGACTGGACAGAGCCAGATAGGCCCAAGGCAAGAATACTCACCAGTCCCAAAACCAAGAGGCTTTCCAGCATGGTAAAGGCCTTAATCTGCAACGGTTTGACTGGTATTTTGTTTAGCATGGTATTCTTTATAGGCTTTAGCCTGTTCTTCTGTGATGCGATCATCTGCTTGTAATTTGCTTAGAGTAGCCTCTTCATTTTTATCTAAACTATAAAGCTCTGCCTGACTTTCCACCACCTTAACAACAGCAGCTTTTCCTTTGTCATTGACCGCCTCTTTTTGCTTGGTCAGATTAGGTACAAAGAGCAAGAGAAGCACGCTGATGATGAGCAAGACCACCAACATCTCCACAAGTGTAAAAGCTTTAACCTTAGCTTTTTTCAAGAATGTCATCATTTTTTTCATTTTAAAAATTTACCTCCATATTTTGATACATGGGCATGAGCATTGCCGCATAAAGTAAAACGATAATCAGTGCCACAAAGATAAAAACCAGTGGCTGCACTAAATTCATGGTGCGGTTAATTCGGGTAAAAAAGGCTTCCCAAGTTTTTTCAGCATAAATTTCCAACTCACTACCCAGCTTGGACTTGACTTCCCCATACTCGATGATGAGACTCAACTCCTTCTTAAAGAAAGGATAGGTTGCTATGGTTTGAGAAAATTCGCGACCATTTTGTAGGGCTTGAGCTAAATCTTGACCGATTTCTTTAAAGAGCTGGGAACCTTGTTCCTGCATCATTTGAAAAATCTGCGTCAGCTCCATTCCCTGCGAAATCATATTCCCCCACTCACGTGCATAATAGGCTGTCAAATAGGTCTGCACAAAGATTCCAATAAAAGGAAGGCGCGCTAAGATAGAAAAGACGCGCATCTTAGAACTTCTTTTATAAAAAGTGAGTGCTAAAAGGACACCTACTGAAACAAACCCTACCATTCCTAGAAAGATTTGTGGCAGATTACCGATAATTTGGGCGGCAATATTGCTACTATCCAGTTGTGGGAGCAGGTAATTCCGTAGCCCCAGCATAATTAAGAGAAGAAAACCCAGCAGAATCAAGGGATAGGTCGCTACTTCAATCAATTTTTTCTTGACCTTGGCCAGATTGTCCAGATATTCTTCTATCTTTCCCAAACTCAGGTGGAGATTGCCATGAACTTCAGCTAGGGATAACTGGGTGACAATGGCACTTGAACATCCCAAACTTTCCATCATTTCTGAGAATGATTTCCCCTGAGACAAGCCCACACGCATCTGGGTCACACACTGCCTGTCCAACAAAGCACTCCTATCTAAAAAGGAGATGGTCTCCACCAGATGAAAACCGCTAGAAAATAGATTGTTAAATAGGGTGATGATATTTTTTTGCTTAGCTGTAGCTAATTTTTTCCGTCTCAGCCTGAAGACTTGTGATATGTCCATCTTTAAGAAGCTGGTCAATTTGCTCATTCCACTTGGCTGCTTGGTGTTCTTGATAGTCTTTGTTGGCAAAGTCAACGATTCCTCCTCCCCCGATTAATCTCTGGTAGCAGACTCCTTGCAGAACAACTGCCAATTCTTCCTCACTCACACCCAACTCCAGCAGGCGCTCATAAACACCTCGGATACTCTTGGCGTGAATGGTTGAAAAGACTGTCGCACCTGTCAAACTAGCTCTGACCACTGCACGCGCCGTCTCGCTGTCCCGAATTTCTCCGATAATCAAGAGATCTGGTCGATGACGCAAGGAAAGTTTGATTAGATTTTCATAGGTTAGGCCGATTGCTTCGTTCAACTGCAACTGAAGCATGTCGTCCTGCTTGATTTCGACAGGATCTTCGATGGACATAACTTGCTGTCCTTTAAAGAGTGACTTGGACAATTCATGCATCAGGGTCGTCTTACCACTCCCAACCGGGCCAGCAAAAAGATAGAGTCCCCGTTGCCTGTACTGCTTGCCTAATTCTTCAATATCCTGAAACCAAAAATGCAAGTCCTGCTCTTCATCGTGCAACAAGCGAATGACTAAACTCTCATGCCCTCGATAATCGCCTACGGTAGATAAACGTAGGGACGCCATCTTCTGGTCATATTCATAGTCACAGGAACCGAGTTGACTACGTCGCTTTTCTCCCACATTCATACCCGCCACAAACTTAAAGTGACTGATGACGGCCGCAAATTTTTCGAAGTTATAACAGCCAATTTTACAGCGCTCGTCTCCTACCCTCATATGAAGCTCATAGGCATCTAACTTAGGGACAAAATAAATATCTTGCGCTCCTTTTTTCCGGGCCGAACGAATGATTTCTTGTGCAATTTCTTGAACCATACCTACCTCCTCACCTATACTATTCGCAAAGATTTGGAAAAAATAAAAAAGCAACTCCAAAAAGTTACTTTTTCTCTATTTTACTTTCATACGGCAAGAACGGTGCCTTTCCTTACCTGTTTGTTTTTCATAGCCTGGACGTAGTTTTTCATCTGGAATAACCTGCTCATCCTGTAAAAGAGCCAAAGAATGGTATTGTTGTAAATACTCATCACATTCATCACACCAGCGTTGATCTTCCGGGTCCCAAAAAATGGTCATCAAGTCCCTTCTACTTTTATAAAGAGGGGATTCTTGTTCCAATCTAAACCAGCAAGTCTTGTAGTATTTGAGAGCATCATAATACTGGTCAAATTTCTTACTTGCTACAATATCTTCTTCCCAACCTTCTAAGAACCACCAGGGTTCAAAATCTCCGTACATTTCTATAACACGATACATATTCATTCATTCCTTTGTACCATATATTATAACCAATTCCGCTAAACAAGGAAAGAAATATGCTCATTTCTTAATTTTTTTGATAAAAAATCCAGCCATCCTATGATGACTGAATTTCTATTTGCTTATGTTCCAAAATCTTTTTACTACTTAAGCCTCTGAAATATCGTTTTCGATGATGACCTTAATGGCATGGTGGTCTGCTGCCTTACCGAAGACTTCGTAGGCTTTTTCAATTTCACTGAGTTTGAAATAGTGAGTTACCAATTTTTCTGGTTCAATCTTATGACTTTCAAGTGCTTTCAACAATTGTGGAGTTGTATTTGTAGATACCAAACCAGTTGTTACATTGATGTTGCGAATCCAAAGTTTGTCCAAATCGAATTCAACTGGTTTACCATGTACACCACAGTTGGCAACTGTTCCGTCTACACCGATAATCTTTTGACAGAAATCAAATGTTACAGGAATACCAACAGCTTCGATAGCGACATCTACACCACGGCCATCTGTCAAATCATAAATTTCTTTAATCGCTTTTTCAGGGTCTGAAGAATTAACCTTGTGAGTCGCACCAAATGATAAAGCAGTTTCCAAGCGGTTATCGTCTAAGTCCACCATAATCAATTTGGCTGGTGAGTAGAACTGAGCTGTCAAGAGAGCAGCCAATCCAACTGGACCTGAACCAATAATGGCTACGCTACAACCAGGTTCTACTTTTCCTTTCAAGACACCAATTTCATACCCAGTAGGCAGAATGTCTGATAGCATAACCAAGGCTTCATCTGACAAGTCTTCTGGAGTGTGGTAAAGAGTGTTATCTGCATGAGGGACACGTAGATACTCAGCCTGCATACCATCAATCAAGTGACCAAAAATCCAGCCCCCTTCGTCTTCACAGTGGGCATAAATTCCTTTTTTACAGTAGTAGCATTTACCACAGGCACAGACACAAGAAATCAAGACCTTGTCGCCTTTTTTGAAGTTAGAAACTCCTTCTCCAACTTCTTCAACAATCCCAATCCCTTCGTGACCAAGAATGGTACCACTTTGGCAAGCAGGAACATCCCCTTTGATAATATGGAGGTCTGTTCCACAAATAGTGGTTTTTACGATACGCACAATAGCGTCTGTTGGCTTACGAATCACTGGTTTGTCAACGTCAACAAAAGAAGCAAGTCCTGGTTTAACATAAGTATAGGCTTTCATAAAGCACTCCTCCGTTTTTTAAATGTACTATTTATAATATAATTGCAAGCCTTTTCAATTGGCTCTTTAGGTATTTTTGTGATATTTTTAACTTTTTTATTTACCGGTAAAGCAATGTAGATAAAAAAGCAGAAGCTAGCCTCTAACTTCTGCCTTCTCTCTTATGACTCATCTCCAATTTTTCTGATACCTGCAACAAAAATCGAAGATAATAATAATTGGGTAACACTCAACTGATCAAATCCAAAAATGTAATGTGCTAGCAAATGAAATAAGAAAACAAACAAAAACAAAGATAATAAAATCTTACACATAGATTTAAGCCCAGAAATTAATCCGTCCATTATTTGGATATACATCCCTAGCATCAACCCATTGAGCTACCGCATAACCTACATTGTAGAAAATGTTAATATAATCAAATATACGTTCAAGAAGTTCAGCTAACCGATTGCTATAAATGCCTAAACGAATAGCAGCTTTTTTAGCTACCCTACTTAAAGTAGCTTTAGCAACTGCCAATCCTTTTTTCTTTACCAAATTACCAATGCCTGCCACACCACCGGAAATAGCAGTAGCAATTAGATTTTCTACTTTTTTAAACTTTTTTCATTTTTTCAAGTACAGTTTTTCAAATTATAGTAAAAAGAGCCAGAATTATACTGACTCTTCTATTGATTATTAAACTTAGAAGCACGTTCTTCTCCCCACCAATAGGGCATTAGTTCTGCGACTTTAACTGTTTTTCTTGTATCATAGTCCATCATGACTTCTGCATCTTTATTTTCAGCGTTCAACTCCAAGAGAAATTCTCTGCAAGCTCCACAGGGCATTCCTGAACTTCCACCATAAGGTGGTTTATCTCGAAAGGCTAATACTTTTTTAACCTTAGTTTGTCCTGAAAATTGGTACATATTGAAGAGGGCCGCCCGTTCTGCACAGAGATGGAAAACACCACAGGTTCCCTCCATACAGAAACCTGTAAATATTTGTCCATCTTCTGCTTCTACTGCAGCTACAACATGATTGGCATAAACAAAGTCTGATACTTCATGTGGATTGTATAGTTTCTGTGCTTCTTCGTACATCTTTTCCCAGATGTCCATTATTGTCCCCTTCTTACTTAGAGATTTCCTTTAACATATTTTCGATATGCTGGATTGATTTTTCACGTCCAAGCAAGAAAATTGTATCTGGTAATTCTGGTCCATGCATTTCACCTGAAACTGCGATACGAATAGGCATGAAAAGATTTTTCCCTTTAATACCTGTTTCCTTTTGGACTGCTTTAATTTGTGGAAAGATATTCTCTGTCACGAATTCATCATCTGTCATCACTTCGAGTTTTGCTTTGAAGGCTTCAAGAACTGTTGGGACTGTTTCACCTGCCATGACTTCTTTCTCAGCCTCAGTTAATTCTGGGAAGTCTGAGAAGAAGAGGTCTGTCAATGGGATAATCTCATCTACTGATTTCATTTGTGGTTTATAGAGCTCAACTAATTTTTCAGCCTTGTCAGTCAATCGACCTGCTTCTTCTAGGAATGGTTTTGCCATTTCAAAGATAGTTTCTAGGTCTGCATTCTTGATATAATCATTGCTCATCCAGTCTAGTTTTTTCTGGTCAAAGGCTGCTGGAGACTTGCTGAGGCGGTTTTCATCGAAAAGTTTAATCAATTCTTCACGAGAGAAAATCTCATCTTCGCCACCTGGGTTCCAACCAAGAAGAGCAATAAAGTTAAAAACTGCTTCTGGAAGGTAGCCTTTCTTTCGGTAATCTTCGATAAATTGAAGTGTATTAGTATCACGTTTAGATAACTTCTTACCAGTCTCAGAGTTGATGATTAAGGTCATGTGACCGAACTCTGGAGCTTCCCAACCAAGCGCTTCATAAACCATGAGCTGTTTTGGTGTATTAGCAATGTGGTCGTCTCCACGGATTACGTGAGAAATTTGCATATCATGGTCATCGATGACAACGGCAAAGTTGTATGTTGGGTAACCGTCTTTCTTTTGGATAACCCAGTCACCACCGATATTGCCACCTTCAAATTCGATATCACCTTTGACCATATCATGCCACTTGTAGATACCTGACTCATTGACAGCCAAACGAACAGTTGGGATGATCCCTGCTGCTTCACGTTCTGCGATGTAAGCTGCTTTTTCTTCTTCACTCATACCAAGGTATTCATTGATGTAGCGTGGTGTTTCGCCAGCTGCTTCTTGGCGTTCGCGTTCAGCTGCCAACTCTTCTTCTGTGACGTAAGATTTGTAGGCTTTTCCTTCAGCTAACAGTTGGTCGATGTATTTTTGATACAAGTCCAAACGCTCAGACTGGCGGTAATTTTCATGTGTTTCTGGGCTTTCATCCCAATCCATACCTAACCAGCGAAGGTTTTCAAGCTGTGAACGTTCTCCATCCTCGACATGACGTTTACGGTCAGTATCTTCGATACGAATGATAAATGTTCCACCATGATGGCGTGCGTAAAGGTAGTTGAACAATGCTGTACGGGCATTCCCGATGTGTAGTAGTCCTGTTGGACTTGGTGCGTAACGTACGCGGATATCTTTTGACATAGTTTCTCCTATAAAGTCTCTAGGCATCTGCCTTTTTGCTCTCTATATTATATCACAAGTCTTGGCTGAGTCCAATTTCTATGGATAAAGAGAGTAAAAAGAGTGGGCAAACCACTCTTTTCTTCTATTATAGACGTGCGTTAAGTTCTTTGCTTAATTCTTCAAATCCTGGTTTTCCAAGAAGGGCAAACATGTTACGTTTGTAAGCTTCAACACCTGGTTGGTCAAATGGGTTGATAGCATTCAAGTAACCTGAAAGGGCAATTGCCAATTCGAAGAAGTAGATAGTGTAACCAAGAGTGAAGGCATCTTGCTCTGGAAGAGTCACGTACATGTTTGGTACATCACCATCTGTGTGGGCAAGAAGAACACCGTCAGTCGCTTTTTTGTTTACAAAGTCAACGTCTTTTCCTTGAAGGTAACCAAGTCCGTCAAGGTCTTCTTCCAAGCTAGGGATAATCACGTTCTTACGAGGTTTGTCAACACGGACAACTGTTTCAAACATGATGCGAGTTCCTTCTTGGATAAATTGACCCAATGAGTGCAAGTCAGTTGAGAAGTTAGCTGAAGTTGGGTAGATACCTTTTTGGTCTTTTCCTTCTGTTCAGGCACCCCTTGTAGATGCATCTGCTGGAAATTCCCTTGCACTGGCTGGCTAGTTTGATTGACTTGCCAAGCCCTTTGCGCTTGACCTTGACCGTCTTATTCTGGCATGCTTTTCTCCTTATAAATTTTGTTGATTTGTCATATTGCGAAAACATTGAAAAACAATGACAAATTTCACAATATTATAATATAAATTATTTTTCCTATCAAAAAAGAGAGTGGGAAAGAACTTCAAACAAGTTAAAAAGTTCGTCTTCCACCTCCCCCCGCACAGTTGATCAGGCAATCTTTGGGACTTACAAAGCGAAGGAAGATGCCAATCAACCACTAAGTTATCTGTTTTTTTAAATTTAGACTCAAAAGCCTGGACTTTTTGCCCAGGCTCTGATTCAAGTTTTTAGACTCTTATTTTTCTAGTATTCTTAATTAGATATTTTATCTTACTTAGGCAGCTTCGAAAATCTGAATGGTAGAACCTTTCTCAAGTACTACTGCTTGGTCTGCTGCGACATGGAGTGTACCAGGAAGGCTCCCCTCTTTTGAACCATCAAAAGAAATCGTGATATGCCCCAGTCCAGTTAAATTTTTTTCTACTACATTTCCTACGGCAGTAATCGAATATTCCTGACTATCTACGACCAGCTTTCCACCTTCTAGTATTGCACCTAGAAGATTTTTGTTATCGATTTTAAAACAATACTCTGCTAAATCTTCCGGAGCTTCTTCTCCAAATAAAATGAGCATATTAGCGTCTTGAATCATATTCTGAGCTTCAAGCCCCACTTGAATTACTTTAGCTTCAAAAATTTTCTTCATCTAATTCCTATTCATCCTTTCTCAAATCTGTCATAAACTTATGCTTATAGATAAGTTTAACATAATAGTTGCTGTGTTTACGTGCATCTATCAAAGTTCTACTGATAAAGGCCAATACTAGCTATCCAAGCTACTAGCACCCGCGGAACACCATTGAGAAAGCGTGAATAAAGTACAGAAGGAACACCAACCTCAACTGTTTCAGCTTTGGCTTCAGATAGACCGAGTGCTACAGGGATGAAATCACAACCGTTTTGGGTGTTGATAGCAAATATAGCTGGTAGAGCCATTTGGGGTGGAATATTTCCTTTTCCGATTTCGACTCCAATTAAGGTTCCGATAATCTGACTGATAACAGCTCCGGGGCCTAACAAAGGAGATAGGAATGGCAAGGAACAGATAAAGCCAATCAAAATGAGCCCCCAGATGTTCCCCGCCAGGGGAACCATTAATTTTGCCAGCCAATTTCCAACACCTGAACCTTGAATAACCCCAATCAGCAAGGAAACAAAGGCCATGAAAGGAATGATTGTATTGAGCATTGTCTGAATGGCTTCACGAGCAGCCTGGTTGAAAGTCGCAACGACCTTCCCAGCGCCCATCCCAATTCGTGCTACAATACTTGTTTCAGCTTTTTGCTCTGTAATTTTTTTACTAGTATCGTAAGTTGGCTTTTCAGTTACCACAGTTGTCGCTTTTTCGTCTTCATTAGCAGCAGAAATTTGATTAAGGCCAACTGCTGACACATAGATTTCCTCGGTGATATATTGAGCTAGAGGGCCACTTTTCCCTGTAGCGACAATATTGATTGTAGGGATCCCCTTTTTAGGATAAATACCGCAGCGAAGAGTACCGCCGCAATCTACGATTGCTAAAGCAATTTCCTCATCTGGGATAGAAGTTTTAAACCCGTTAACAGCTTCCATACCGGTCAAATCAGCAATTTTATCTACAATATCTGGCTTTTCTCCGCCACCAGTGATATAGATGAATTTATGCTTAGCCTCACTAGGTGTAATGACCAAAGGGCCCCCGAAACCACCATTTCCTTTAACAACTTTTATACTCTTATATGACATAATTTCACTCTTTCTATCAATCAAATGTTTTACTCAAGGTAACACCTTGCTGTTTTGCTACATAAGCAGTTGTAAAATCGGTTACCCAACCGCCTACAAAGTTCATGACAATCCCAACAAGCATGTAACGAATGGCTAAGTCCGTTTGACTTAAACCTAAATTTTGAATTCCTGTTGCAATTCCCACCCATACAAACAACTCCCCAGGATTGATATGCGGGAATACACCATTTGAAGTATGGCAGAACTGCATCTGAGCTGCTACAAAACTAGGTTTATAATATTCTGGTAAGAAACGTCCCATACTAATCGCCATCGGATTCCCCAGCATAAAGGCTGAAATGAAAGGTAAAATCATATACCGGCTAACAGGATTTTTGGCAGAAATCTTAGCTAGGGAATTGACCTTCTCTTCTCCCAAGAAAGCGATAAGGGTATTCATTGCAATCAATAGCATCAAGACAAGAGGTACAATATTTGTCATCCAGCTAATAAAGGTTTCTCCACCTAATTGGAAGAGTTTCATAAAACTCTCTGCAAATTCTGTAATATAATTCATAAGTAACTCCTTTTCTTATTTTTTTTTAAATAACTGTTTAATAGATAATTGTAAGTAAGCCGCATAAAAGCCGAATCCCAGAAAAGAATCAGAAGAACTTGTCTCTTTCTCAATACCTGCCTCATGCCAAAGATAGACTTTTCTAGCATCTTCTATAGCTGATTGCATCAACTTATTTTCTTTTCTCACAAGAGGATTATACTTGTCAAAATAATGGATGTCTTCTCCAACATAATCGTCCATATTTTGAAAACGCGCTAAGATTGTGACTCCTTGCATTTTGCTAGCTTTAAGAACCCGACCGTTTTCATCAACCGCGAACATGACAATCGTACCGGATTTGATTCTTCCGGATTTCCTGCCAATCGCTACGCGCCCCAGTTTCCGGAGCATCGTATAGGTCTTATTGAAGTCTTTCAGTTGCTGCCAGCCGAGGAACATTTGAAATATATAAGCTGCCATGACAAATACAGCGAAAATTATTATCGAATTCATTAAAATACTCCTTTGCTCTTAGAAAATGATAGAAACTCTGTCTCTGTTTCTACAGCCCTCAATGCTTCTTTTAGAGAAGGCTCTCCTGCAATTCGAAAAATGTCGTCATACAATTCCAGCAATTCACTTTCCATTTTTCTTTCAATTTCTGAGGGTATGGCGACTAGAAAGATAAATTCAATCCATTCATCTCCTTTTTGATAAGGCTCTTCTAGTTTTCCGAACATTAAAATAGTCTTTGCATAACCCTGGTTAATTGTATGGGGGAACGCAATTCCTCCACCAAAAATGGTTGATTGCTTTTTCTCCCTATCAATTATCCGATTTCTAAAACCTTCATCAATCATCTGAAGTTTCTCTAACTCCGCAGACATATTTAGCAAGTATTGCTGATAGGTTTTTTGGGGGCTTAATCGAATAAAACGTAAGCTGACTGTTTCTAGATTTTTTTGATGAAAAGCATTGGCTTTCTGCCATTCTTCCTGCAGCCATTGATCATCAAAAAGATGATTAACTTGAATGACTGGAGATTTAGAATCTTTATATTTTAGAGGAACTGTCGTAAAAATCGCGAAATAGTCCTGATTCAATTCCACATTAAAATCCTCTTCAGAATACTGAGTAATGTCTACATCATTTCCAATGACTCGTCTGAGTTGCTGGATAATCATCGCAGCAGTTCCTCTTCCTGTTGTGCAAACCACAGCTATCTGCTTGCGAGAACCCTTAACAGCAGAATTTTGTTTTCTTAAAATCATTTCAAAATACAAAGCCAGATATCCGATTTCAGATAATTCCAATTCAGAACCAAAAATTGTAGATAGTTCTTCTCCAGCAATTTTCGCCATTTCAAAAGCAAAAGGATATTGAGTTTGAACCTCGCCATGAAATATATCATTAGCTTGCACATGGAAAATCAGCCGATTGATTAAGGACCCTAAATGAGACTTGATTTCTTCAAATAATTCTTCATCATCAAAGTGAACCAACATAGTTTCTTTGACTTTCTTGACAATCCCTTGAAAAATGTATGCAAGCTGTTCAGATTGATAAGACGGCTTGCTTAAAGTGTCAATAAAACGGACATTAAACGGAAAACACAAAAAGTCTATCTCAAACTGACTGAGGGAAATCTTATAAGTCACCTCAATATGATAGATTAATTTCTCAGCCAAATGTGTCTCTGTTAAATCATTCCTATAGTAGGGAATAGGACAATTCAACACCCTAGATGTATGAATACGATCCACCATAATTGAAAGGGTCTTTCGAAGGAGCTCCTGTGTTTCTTTAGGGATTTTATAATCCTGGACTAGCGTCTCCAGAAAAGAAGATGTTGCCTCAGTGAGTGTCCTTCCTTCAAAGTAAGGAGCCACTTGGTGAATATAGAGCAAGCGCAAATTCAGCTCGCTCCCCAAGACCTCCAGCCCACGATTGGGCTTTCCTGAAATAGTGATAGAGTAACTCTCTGCCAAAGATTTTACTTGTTTTAAATCCTTGTTAAGGGTACTTCTACTAACACCTACTTCCTCAGCCAAATCGTCAATAAGAAGAGGGGAGGTTGACTCAATTAAACGTTTTAGCAAATAGGCGATTCTTTTACTGGAAGAATTGAAGTCACTCTCCTGTTTTAAACTACCAGATAAAATCTTTTCCAACTCTGTATAGTCATACACTTCTAACATTAATTGATCATCTTGTGAGATAATCTGGATATTAGGAGCCAAAACATCATTTAATTGTTGGATACTCTTTTGCAAGGTTTGCATACTAATATCCAGCTCCGAGCGCATATCTACCAAGAAATAAGTTGGCTGTGAGACCATTTTTTCTAAAATGTTATACCATCGATTTACTAAGGTCAACTCTCTTCCTCACCTTCATTTTTTTAACCGCGAGTTTTACCTCCGGCAATATTTGTAGTGACACCTGTTATATAGCTAGAACGGTCTGAAATATAGAACGCTACAAGATCAGCTACTTCCCGTAGTTTCCCACTCCGTCCCAATGGAGTCGTTGAAGTTGAAGCATAACCAGCTCGAATATCTTCTACCGTCTTTCCACGGGTATAAGCAAGAGCTTCCTCGTAAGAAAGAGTTCGAAGACCCGTAGCTTCCATAATTCCTGGAGCAATTCCAACCACACGTACACCATGTTTACCAAGCTCTTTCGCCCATGAACGAGTGTAACTATAGACTGCTGCTTTCGTGGCAGCATAGGCACTTTGTCCTTCAGAACCTTCCAAGCCTGCTTCTGAAGCCATGTTTACAATTACACCTTTTCTATTTTGAACCAGAATCCGGCCTACTGCCTGGCTAACCAAATACAGACCTTTTTGGTTAATCATTGTTACTTTTTCAAACGTTTCATCGTCTAACTCGTAAGGACCTTTAGGATTTTCTGCATCAATTAATAATCTAGGGACATTAATCCCCGCATTGTTGACCACCGCATCAATATTGCCAAATCTTTCAACTATTTTAGCGACTCCTACTTCTACTTCAGAGCGAGAAGTTACATCAACTTTTACAAATAATAGATTCGGGTGACGCAAATCGTTGTCGCTAAGGTCAAAATTCGCTACATTGACACCTAATTCCAGCAATTCTTCAACGATTGCCTTACCGATCCCAGATGACGCACCCGTCACAAGAACTGTTTTGCCTTTTATATTTAACCAATCATTCATTTTGATACCTCTCAAGTTTTATTTACAAGGCAATTATACAGCGCTTTCATAAAAGAATTAAGACACTCTTTTTTACACTGTTCAAAAAAATGATAAACTAATTAAAAGGCTTGTACTAAAAATCCACAAGAAATGAACTTGTGGATCTTTTTTATTCTGAATTAGCTCAACATATATGAGAATCAAAGACGTGCATTCAGTTCTGCACCGAGCTCTTCAAATCCAGGTTTCCCAAGAAGGGCAAACATATTTTTCTTATAGGCTTCAACACCTGGCTGGTCAAATGGATTGATACCATTCAGGTAGCCAGAAAGAGCAATAGCCAATTCAAAGAAGTAGATAGTGTAGCCCAAAGTGAACTCATCTTGCTCAGGCAGTGTCACAAACATATTTGGAACTCCACCATCAGTGTGTGCTAACAGCACCCCATCTGTCGCTTTTTTGTTTACAAAGTCAACGTCTTTTCCTTGAAGGTAACCAAGACCGTCCAAGTCTTCTGCCAATTCAGGAATCAGCACATTTTTGCGAGGTTTATCTACACGGATAACTGTTTCAAAGAGGATACGAGTTCCTTCTTGGATAAATTGACCCAATGAGTGCAAGTCAGTTGAGAAATTAGCTGAAGTTGGGTAGATACCTTTTTGATCTTTTCCTTCTGACTCACCAGCCAATTGTTTCCACCACTCTGAGAAGTATTGAAGTGATGGCTCGTAGTTTACCAAGATCTCAGTTGCATAGCCTTTACGGTAAAGGATGTTACGAACTGCTGCGTATTGGTAAGCTTCGTTTTCAGAGATTTTATCTGAAGTGTAGTCTTTGCGAGCTGCATTCGCACCTTCCATAAGGGCTTTGATGTCAGCTCCTGATGCTGCGATTGGAAGCAAACCAACGGCTGTCAATACTGAGAAGCGTCCACCGATATCATCTGGAACAACAAATGTTTCCCAACCGTTAGCGTCTGCTTCAACCTTAACAGCACCTTTTTGGCGGTCAGTTGTTGCGTAAATACGTTTGTTGGCTTCTTCTTGACCGTATTTCTTAACCAAGAGTTCTTTGAAGACACGGAAAGCAATCGCTGGTTCAGTTGTTGTACCTGATTTAGAAATCACGTTTACTGAGAAGTCTTTGTCAGCTACGTACTCTACCAAGTCAGCAAGGTAAGTAGATGAGATTGAGTTTCCTGCGTAAAGGATTTGTGGAGCCTTGCGTTCTTCTTTTGTTTGCAAGTTTGCAAAGTGGTGGTTCAAGAAGTCGATTGCTGCTTTGGCACCAAGGTAAGATCCACCGATACCGATCACAACTAAAACATCGCTGTCTGATTTGATTTGCTCAGCAGCTTTCAAGATACGGTCAAATTCTTCGCGGTCGTAGTTTTCAGGAAGGTCCAACCATCCCAAAAAGTCGCTACCAGCACCAGTTCCTTTACGAATCAATTCATCTGCTGCTGTTACTTGTGATTGCATGTATTCCACTTCATGTGGTGCAACAAATTTGTCTAAAACTTTTGAATAATCAAATTTAATATGTGACATGTTATTCCTCCAATATTTCTTCTTTTCTATCATAACGCTTACCTTCGTTTTTTTCAAGCTTTTTTGTCGAATTTCTCCAATTTTTATCAGAATTCAAACGTTTGCGTAAAAATGTCACATTCCAAAAATTTTGAAAAAATAAAAGAAAGAACGACTAGATGTTCCAGTCGTTACAGTTCATTCAATAAATACTCAAATAATTCTAAATTACCATCTTCTTCATTAACCAGAAACTCTGGATGCCACTGCAAACCGATAATGCGGTGTTCGTCGATAGATTCAATCGCTTCAATGGTTTGATCTCTCGGATCAATAGCAGTTACACGGAAATTAGATGCCAATTCTTTGATACTCTGACGATGGACGGAATTGACCTGACTTTCTTTTCCAAATAGCTTGGCAACCACGCTTCCTTCCACTGTCTCAATAGAGTGAGATGTTCCGAAAGGTAGTCCTTGCCAGTGACCTTCGATTTCTTGATTGAGGGTTCCACCAAAGGCAACATTGACAAGTTGAACACCGCGACAGATTGCCATAATTGGTTTATTCTGACGGAGTGCTTCTTTCAAGAGTGCCAATTCAAATTCATCACGGACCAGATTATAATCATCGCTCTCGATGGTCTTTTTCTCTCCATAAAACTGAGGATGAACATTTTGGCCTCCTGTCAAAATCAATTTGTCAATCATTTCTACATAATCGCGTACAACTGACTCATCACCAACAGGAATGACTAGAGGGAGACCACCGACTTGACGAATGCTCTCTGCGAATCTACAAGATACAGATGAATGAATGTTTTTGCCTTCTGTGTCTACGGGACATAGATTTGCAGCAACTCCTACAACGGTTCTAGGCATGATGTCTCTCCTTTCGAATATTAATACTCTTCGAAAATCTCTTCAAACCACGTCAGCATCGCCTTACCGTATATATGTTACTGACTTCGTCAGTTCTATCTACAACCTCAAAGCAGTGCTTTGAGCAACCTACGGCTAGCTTCCTAGTTTACTCTTTGATTTTCATTGAGTATAACGATAGTCCTATCATATCACTCAAAGCGTCTTTCGTCTAATATGTTTTTTTTAAGACTGTGATAAAAATTTTTTATGGACAAGAAAAAGCTGCCCCATAGGACAACTTCTTTCTTATTCAAAAACAAATTGATTGTGATAGAGTTCTGAGTAGAATCCACCTAGTTTCAAGAGTTCATGGTGGTTACCACGTTCAATGACCTCTCCATCTTTAAGGACAATAATCTGATCAGCATTGAGAATAGTTTTCAAGCGGTGGGCAATAACGAAACTGGTTTTGCCTGCTACAACTGCCTCCATGGCATGCTGAATCTTGCTTTCTGTCACCGTATCTACGTTTGAAGTGCCTTCATCGAGAATGAGAACTTCTGGATCTGTCATCAGGGTTCGAGCAATGGAAATCAATTGCTTCTGCCCTGTCGAGAAGATACTCTGCTCATCATCAATAAGAGTATCGTACTTATCAGGCAAACTTTCGATATAGTCGTGAATGTGGCTTGCTTTAGCTGCTGACTCAACCATTTCCTGACTGGCATCTGGCACACCGAAACGGATATTGTCTCGAATGGTTCCGCTAAAAAGAACGGAATCTTGCAAGACAATTCCCACTTTACTTCTAAGACTATCTAAATCATAGTCACGAATGTCTTTATCATCAAAATAAATACCGCCAGCATCAACATCATAAAAGCGATTGATAAGGTTCATAATAGTGGTTTTCCCTGAACCCGTTGGCCCAACAACTGCAGTCATCTGGCCTTTAGGGGCAGAAATGTTGACATCTTTCAAAATAGGTTTATCAGGCAAGTATGAAAAATCGATATGACTGATTTCAACACCTTCTTGCAACTGAGTGAAGATTGGAGCCTTTTCAGGTCGGATTTCTTCCTCTGCATCAAACATTTCCTGTATCCGTTCAGCCCCTGTAAAGGCCAACTGAAGACTTCCCCAACTAGCTGCAACTTGAATAATAGGCTGGTAGTACTGCTGTGAAAATTGGGCAAACATCACAATCAAACCTAGGGCTGTACTTGTTTCAATAGTCTTATCGTTTAATAGAACGGCCGAACCAGCAAAGATAACGACGGCTGTATTAACCAGACTCATCCCATTCATGACAGGGAACAGAATTCCTGAGAACATCCTTCCTTTAAAGGTTGCCTTGCGTACGCGCTCATTTTGTTCAAGAAATCCTGCCATCATATCCTCTTGAATTCCTTGCACAATCACGGCTTTTTGGCCTGAGATACTCTCATCCATATAGGCGTTGAGCTTCCCTACCTCTTTCTGCTGGAGATTGGTGTATTTGCGTGCCATTTTCACGATGAAAATCAGCATAAGGAAAGCCAATGGGGTGCTGGCAATGGTGATAAGAGCCAGCGTCACATTTCTCGAAAACATGACAAGAATCAGACCAATGTATAAAACAATATTGCTCATGACCTGAATCAAGCTTTCGTTAAAGGCTTGGAGGATATTATCCAAATCACTGGTAAAATGAGACAGGATATCGCCATCTTGTCGACGGTCAAAGAAAGAAACCGTCAACTGAGCAAGCTTACCAAAGAGACCTTTGCGCATCTCGTTGGTCGATTCTGCAATCACGCGCGTCATGAGACACATGTATATGACACTAGAAATAAATAAAACCAAAACCAGCAGACCAAGATTGACCATGATTCCTGATAGGCTTTGCCAAACAAGTTCTGGATTGCCATCTTGATAAGCTTGGACTAAATTAACTAGTTGCGTCACTGCTTGTCCAGAAAAGACCGGAAATAGGGCTTGAGCAAGAGTCGCCAGAACAATCATCAGGATAACAACTACAAATGATAGCTTATAAACTTTAAAATAATTCCAAAAAAATTGAACTGTCTTCATTTTACTCCTCCTTTCCTTTCTGTGTTTCGTAGATTTCACGGTAAACAGCATTGTTGGCAACCAAGTCTGCATGCGTACCTTGACCAATCAATCGTCCTTGATTTAGAACCAAGATTTTATCTGCATGGACAACCGAGCTAATCTTTTGCGCGATGATAATGGTTGTTGTTCCCTTCAAGTCCTTATTCAAGGCTTCTTGAACCAGGCGCTCTGACTTAGCATCCAAGGCCGAGGTCGAATCGTCAAAAATCAGAATACGTGGATTGCTGACAATCCCACGCGCAATCGACATCCTTTGTTTTTGTCCACCTGAGAAGTTGGTTCCTCGTTCCTCAACTGGACTTTCAAAGGTTTTCTCCATACGATGAATGAATTCACTGGCTTGGGCAATAGTGGCTGCACGCTCCATTTCAAATAGAGTAGCATCTCCCTTACCCTGTCTCAAGTTATCTGCAATCGTTCCACTGAAGAGAATGGCACGTTGGAGAACGATAGACACTGTTTTACGCAGGGTTCCTTCACTCACTTCTCGAATATCCTTGCCACCGATTTTAATAGAGCCTTCTTGCGGATCAAAGAGACGTGGAATCAATTGAGCCAAGGTTGACTTCCCTGCACCAGTCGCTCCAACGACACCAACCATTTGACCAGATTCAATAGTAAAGCTCACATCTTTCAGCATCGGTTCCTTATCCATTGGATAGGTAAAGGTTACATTTTCAAAGCTAAGACTTCCGACCAACTCTTCATCTGGCACATCCTTGAAGGTCATAGCTGGCTCTGCGTCAAGAATTTCTCGAATACGACGCATAGAAATCATGGCACGGCTGACAGAATTCCCTAAAAATCCAACCATAACAATGGTAAAGATAATCTGGCTCAGGTAATTAACAAAGGAAGCAATAGAGCCAACAACTGATGGATCCGACTGAACCATCCCTGCAACTAGCCAAATAGAGAGGAATACCGCCCCATAACCGACCAACATCATGAAAGGTTCCACTACTGAAAAAGCATAACCGATGTAAAGATTTTGACCGAGAAGCTCGTCTGAAACTTCCGTAAACTTAGCAAACTGCTCTTTTTCTTGGACAAAGGACTTGACCACACGAACGCCACGCAGATTTTCCTTGGCAATGGCATTGATGCGTTCAAGAAGGGTTTGAAACTTGGCAAAACGAGGCCCCATCATTCCCATCATGACGGCAGTCAAGCCAAAAATTAAGATTACCATGAGAACAATTACCCACCACAGAGAAGGTAGGGTTTGAACCGCCAGGATAAAGGAACCGATGAACAAGAGGGGAAGTCTGAAAAGAATCTGGAAGGTCATCATGACCACGTTCTGAATCTGGTTGATGTCATTTGTCATGCGAACGACTAGATTTCCCGCATTAAATTGTTCAATATTAGCATAAGAAAAGGTTTGGATTTTACGGAAGGCATCCTCCCGAAGGTCAGATGAAACTCCTTGGGCAATATAGGCTGCAAGGACAACATTGAGACCACCAGCAACCAGACCGACTACGGCCACACCAATCAACCAAGCCCCGATACTATAAATAGCTTCATATTTTCCAGCAAGGAGGGCGTCTAAGACTTCCTGCAGATAACGCGGTTGCAGAAGTGAACTAGCAACCATCAAGCCTGTCATCAGAAGCGAAGTCAAGGCCTGCCACTTGTAGGTTTTTATTTTCTGAATCAGCATACTTTCTCCTTAAAAAATAGACAAAAGGGAGCGACAATGTGTCAGCTCCTTCTCATTCTGTTTGTGTGATGTTATTCTAGCAAAAAAGTGGGGGATTGTCAAAGAAGTCTCCTTGATACAGCTAGAATGACTAGTAATTTTCTCTTTATAGTTTCTGTTTTAACTCGACCAAGACATTCATAGCCTGCATAGGTGTCATATTGTAAACATCCAGTTTAGCTAATTCTGCTAGGATAGGATGTTCTTCAGTCGTATCAAAGAGTGAAATTTGTTCTGAGACAGTACTTGTTTGTTTCATAGGAGCAGGACTTTCTTGCCCCTGACTCTCCAGTTGCGTTAAAATCTTATCCGCTCTCGCTAAAAGATCAGCCGGTAAACCAGCAATCTTGGCAACATGGATACCATAGGATTTATCAGCTGGCCCTGGTTCAATCTTGTGAAGGAAGGTGACCTGCCCATCCTGCTCCAAGGTTGCCACGTGGACATTGACCAAGTGTTGTAAACTAGACTCCAGACTAGTCAACTCATGGTAGTGGGTCGCAAAGAGGGTCTTGGCTCCGATATGTTCATGGATGTATTCGATGATGGACTGGGCAAGAGCCATCCCGTCATAAGTTGCAGTTCCACGACCTAACTCATCAAAAAGAATCAAGGAATTCTTTGTTGCATGCGAAATGGCATTGTTGGCCTCCATCATCTCCACCATGAAGGTTGATTGGCCTGAAACCAAATCATCGGCTGCTCCGATACGGGTAAAGATAGCATCAAAAATAGGTAAATGGGCACTTTCTGCTGGCACATAAGAGCCCAACTGGGCCATTATCGCCGTCATGGCTAACTGACGCATGTAGGTTGACTTCCCGCTCATGTTGGGTCCTGTAATCAGTTGAATACTGGTATCTTCTACCATCTGAATCGTATTGGGAATATAGGTCTGAGCCCCCATAACCTTTTCAACGACAGCATGGCGCCCTTTCTGGATATCAATTCGCGAATCATCTCCGAATTCAGGTCGAATCAAATGCTGGGTTTCAGCTACAACCGCCAGACTTTGCAAGACATCAACGGTCGCAATTCCTTGAGCTAGAGCCTGCAAACGCTGAATGTACTTGCCGACCTCTTCACGAATGCGCATAAAAATTTCGTACTCTAGGTTAGCTGACTTCTCACGCGCCTCCAACATGTCGCCTTCGATACGAGCTAATTCCTCGGTACCGAAGCGTTCTGAGTTTTTCAGCGTCGCCTTGCGGAAAAAGTGAGCAGGCACATTTCCCAGTTGTGAATTGGTCACATGGAAATAGTAGCCATCCTTTTTATTATAGTCAATCTTGAGCGTACTGATACCAGAGTTTTCGCGTTCCTTAGCCTCAATCTCAGCAATCCAGCTAGTCCCTTCTCTGAGAACGCGACGGTACTTGTCTAAAGTCTCATCAAAGCCAGTCCGGATAATTCCACCATCTGTAATCACATGAGGAGCTTCAGGAGCAATCGCTGCGCTAATCAAACTCTCCAACTCAGGGATTGCATCCAGTTGTGCGATGAGATAGGCTAGAGCAGGTTGCTCCATCCCTTCTAAAATCACACGAATCCGTGGCACACTAGACAAGGTAGTCGCCAACTGCAAGAGATCCTTGGGATTGGTTTTACCAAAAGAAACCCGACTAGCCAAACGTTCGATGTCATAAACACCCTTGAGACTGTCTGTCAAATCACTACGCTCAAAGAAATGGCCGAGAAAGACCTGCACTACTTCTTGACGTTGGACGATTCGTTCCTTATCAATCAAAGGACGATGAATCCAAGAACGCAAGAGCCGCATACCCATAGCTGTTTTGGTTTCATCCAAAAGCCAGAAAAGACTGCCTTGCTTCTTGCCTGAACGAGCATTCTCAACCAAATCCAGACTAGCCTTGGTCGCATAATCCATCTGCAAAAAATCTTTGATTTCATAGCGGATAACAGGCTTGAGGTGGTTCAATTCCCTCATCTGAGTCCGATGAACATACTGGAGCAATTTACTAGATGCCGCTTGCTCCACCGTTGCCAATCGCGAATCCAGTAAATGAAGGTCTTCAAAGTTTTCTTTTTCATAAGAGAGCACCAGATTCATCTGGCGGCTGAGGATTTGTTCTTCTTCCTCAGACAAGTCATAGCCCAACACCACTTCTCGCGCCTTGAGATTACGGATTTCCCCACAAACCAGCGTGAAATCCAAAAGACCTGTCACATAAAAGTCACCCGTCACCAGGTCCATATAAGCTAGGCCAAATTGATTGCCTTCGCGGTCTATGGCAACCAAAAAATTATTCTGACTGTCCAGCTTACTGCTATCGACCACTGTCCCTGGCGTAATAACCTGAACAACTTCTCGTTTCACAACCCCAACCGCTTGTTTAGGATCTTCCATCTGCTCTGCGATAGCCACCTTATAACCCTGCTCAATCAAGACATCGATATACTGTTGGGCAGAATGATAGGGGACACCCGCCATAGGAATCGGATTGTCGGCATTCTTGTTGCGACTCGTTAAGGAAATTTCCAGAATCTGCGCAGCATTGACCGCATCCTCATAAAATAATTCATAAAAATCACCCATCCGAAAGAGCAAAAACGCATCTGGATATTGCTTTTTAATCTCCACATACTGTTGCATGCCAGGTGATAGCTTTTCTGTCGCCATTGTCCGTCTCTCCTTGTCAAAAATAAGTCTTGAGAGCAACTCTCAAGACCTTACTTATCTTTCATCAAATCTAGCAAACGATCTTCCATGAGTTTGGCAACGTGCTGGTCTCGACAAATGACCAATAAGGTATTGGCACCAGCAACTGTTCCTAAAATCCATTCATCCTTGTTTGCATCTACAATATTTGCCAAAACAGAAGCTTCTCCCAGTTTGGTATGAAGCACCAAGGTAAACTCTGCTCTTGCAACACCTTCTAAATGATGAGACAAAAATTCCACCAAATCAATCTTTTCTGTCTCATTTGCTAGTACATAATACACCATATCATTTTTCTTGACCTTGGTCAAGCCGATTTCGCGCAAATCACGAGACAGGGTTGTCTGCGTCACACAAACATTGTGTGCCTCCAACCGATCTTGAATTTCTTTTTGTGTACTTAATTTCTCCTCAGTAATCATTTTTTTTATTAACTGATGACGATCTCTTTTTCTCATAAAATCCTCTTATGTGAATATTTATAACTATTTTTATAACTATATTATACCAAAAAAATAGAAGATTTCAAAAATTTTTTCTTCTTTCTTTAAAATTGTGATAAAATAGTAGAAAAGTCCAAAAAGGAGCTCTTAATGAATACAAAAGAATTGATTGCTAGCGAATTGGCTAGCGTCATTGATAGCCTGGACCAAGAGGCTATTTTAAATTTACTGGAAACCCCTAAAAACTCAGAAATGGGAGACATTGCTTTCCCTGCTTTTTCTCTTGCAAAAGTCGAACGTAAAGCACCTCAAATGATTGCGGCTGAACTGGCTGAAAAAATTAACAGCCAAGCCTTTGAAAAGGTTGTTGCAACAGGACCTTACGTCAACTTTTTCCTTGATAAATCTGCCATTTCTGCTCAAGTATTGCAAGCTGTTATCACTGAAAAAGAACACTATGCTGATCAAACTATTGGCAAACAAGAAAATGTTGTTATCGATATGTCTAGTCCCAATATCGCTAAGCCATTCTCTATTGGCCACCTACGCTCAACTGTTATCGGAGATAGCTTGTCACATATTTTCCAAAAAATCGGTTATCAAACAGTCAAGGTCAACCACTTGGGAGACTGGGGTAAACAGTTTGGGATGTTGATTGTTGCCTACAAAAAATGGGGCGACGAAGAAGCTGTAAAAGCTCATCCAATTGATGAACTTCTTAAACTCTATGTCCGCATCAATGCTGAGGCTGAAAATGACCCTAGCTTGGATGAAGAAGCGCGCGAATGGTTCCGTAAACTGGAAAATGGAGATGAGGAAGCCCTCGCTCTCTGGCAATGGTTCCGTGATGAAAGTTTGGTGGAATTTAACCGCCTTTACAATGAATTGCAGGTTGATTTTGACAGCTATAACGGAGAAGCCTTCTACAACGATAAGATGGATGCAGTTGTAGACATTCTTTCTGAAAAAGGCCTTCTTGTTGAATCAGAAGGTGCCCAAGTTGTGAATCTTGAGAAATATGGAATTGAACATCCAGCCCTTATCAAAAAATCTGATGGTGCAACTCTCTATATCACACGTGACTTGGCTGCAGCCCTTTACCGTAAAAACGAATACCAATTTGCTAAATCTATCTACGTAGTTGGTCAAGAGCAATCTGCCCACTTTAAACAGCTCAAAGCTGTCTTGCAAGAGATGGGCTACGATTGGAGTGACGACATTACTCATGTTCCTTTTGGTTTGGTTACAAAAGAAGGGAAAAAACTCTCTACCCGTAAAGGGAATGTCATCTTGCTAGAGCCCACTGTTGCAGAGGCTATTAGTCGTGCCAAAGCCCAAATTGAAGCTAAAAATCCTGAACTTGAAAATAAAGATCAGGTAGCCCATGCTGTCGGGGTAGGAGCCATTAAGTTCTATGACCTCAAGACCGACCGTACAAATGGATACGATTTCGACCTAGAAGCTATGGTATCCTTCGAGGGTGAAACTGGTCCTTATGTTCAATATGCCTATGCTCGTATCCAATCGATCTTACGTAAAGCAGACTTCAAACCAGAAACAGCTGGCAACTATAGCTTGAATGATACTGAAAGCTGGGAAATCATTAAACTCATTCAAGACTTCCCACGTATTATCAACCGTGCGGCAGATAACTTTGAACCTTCTATCATTGCTAAATTTGCAATTAACCTAGCTCAATCCTTTAACAAATACTATGCACATACACGTATCTTGGATGAAAGCCCAGAACGCGACAGCCGTCTAGCCCTCAGCTACGCAACCGCAGTCGTTCTCAAAGAAGCCCTTCGCTTGCTTGGAGTAGAAGCGCCAGAGAAGATGTAAATCGCCAAAGTTACTTGATTGCAAAGCAATCTAAGTAACTAACGCCAAATCCTATTCGGACTTTGGCTAGGCGCTTCACTAGTTTTAGGACATAAATATGATCGATTTATGTTTCTTTACGTCGTAACCAGAGACACTTGCCTAAACGCTTCACTAATTCACCTAACCAAATAATAGACTTCCTGCAAAACTAGAATCCTAGTTCATGATTGATAATACCAGCAATCAAATTCATTCGTAATCCGAAGCGTTTACGATGATTTCGATAGGTTGTTGAAAATATTTTAAACGTTTTCATAGTGAAATGAAATAAGAACAGGACAAATCAATCAAGACAGTCAAATCGATTTCTAACAATGTTTTAGAAGTAGAGGTGTACTATTCTAGTTTCAATCTACTATACTTTGTCAAAAATACTCTCAACCTTGATTCTCTCCTTAGATAGCGCATGGTTACAGGCTTTATCTTCAGCTATTAGCGGCTTGAGTTTGCTGGATTTACGTGGAGTTTGTGCTTGAGGATATATCTTCATGAGCCCTTGATAACCACTGTCAGCCAAGATTTTACCAGCTTGTCCGATATTTCTGCGACTCATTTTGAACAACTTCATATCATGACAATAGTTCACAGCGATCTCCAAAGAAACAATTCTCCCTGGACTTGTGACAATCGCTTGAGCCTTCATAGCGTGGCATTTCTTTTTACCAGAATCATTCGCTAATTGTTTTTTAAGGCGATTGATTTTTACTTCCGTCGCATCAATCATTACCGTATCCTCAGAACTGAGAGGAGTTCTTGAA
>NZ_VMMT01000031.1:4494-19407 GCF_013277355.1 Streptococcus sp. 1343 | reverse complement strand
GCTTGAGTTTGCTGGATTTCCTCGGAGTTTGCGCTTGAGGATATAGCTTCATGAGCCCTTGATAACCACTGTCAGACAAGATTTTACCAGCTTGTCCGATATTTCTGCGACTCATTTTGAACAACTTCATATCATGACAATAGTTCACAGTGATCTCCAAAGAAACAATTCTCCCTTGGCTTGTGACAATCGCCTGAGCCTTCATAGCGTGGCATTTCTTTTTACCAGAATCATTCGCTAATTGTTTTTTTAGGACGATTGATTTTTACTTCCGTCGCATCAATCATTACCGTGTCCTCAGAACTGAGAGGAGTTCTTGAAATCGCAACACCACCTTTGAACAAGAGTTACTTCAACCCATTGGCTCCGACGGATTAAGTTGCTTTCGTGGATACCAAGATCAGCCGCAATTTGTTCATAAGTGCGGTATTCTCGCACATATTGAAGAGTGGCCATAAGAAGGTCTTCTAGGCTTAATTTGAGTTTTCGTCCCCCTTTTGCGTGTTTACCTTGATAAGCTGTTTTTAATACAGCTAACATCTCTTCAAAAGTCGTGCGCTGAACACCAACCAGGAGCTTAAATCGTGCATCAGTTAGTTGTTTACTTGCTTCATAATTCATAGAACTATTCTACCATATATTGTTTCGCAGGAAGTCTAATCAAACAGGATATCCTGTTGAAACGGAACTAGCGAGTCTAACAATCATCTCTGATAAATCAGTCGATGGCGAAATCTGAACGACTCGACTCTTTGGAGAAAGACATGCTTCTATCCTCTGGCAAGTCGAAAGTTTTGAGGGCATCGAAGCCATCCTCATCGATAAAGAAGGTCACCTAAGCTGTTCTTCAGGAATTCCTACTCTATAGAGACAACTGTTTCAATGGAGTTTTAAAATTGTATTATGTAAAAAGAGAAAGGAAATCTCATGTTATAGTCATTTAGTTTTAAAAAAGAAAGAATACATATTATGAATTTGGATCATCAAGACTACGACCATGTAATCCTTTTTCACGTTGTACCTGACGTAGTTTTTCTGGTGTAACATCATTACCTTCTTCGTCCACAATTTTGATTCCCTCAATGTGGTGACGAACAGAGCGACGATAACCTTCAATGTACTCCTCACGTAGTTTAGCTTGTTCCACTTTTTCTTCTGATGTCAAGCCTTCTGCTTTTTTCTTTTTGGCAAGCTCATTGATACGATCAATTTTTTTAGGATCCATGTTTCTCTCCTTTATGATAAGATTTAATCCGTTTAACAGATTTTATTTGGTATTGATTTGGTTAAAACGTGCAAGTTTAGCTGCTTTCTTGGTTAATTGAGACAAGATTGCCAAACGATTTTGACGGACTGCTTCATTTTCAGCCATAACCATGGTATTCTCAAAGAATGCATCAATGACTGGGCTAAGAGCAAAGAGCTGTTTCAATTGCTGACTGGCAGTCCCTGACAAAACGAGTGATTCTACTGCTTCTGCCAAGGTTTTCTCTTCTTCATTCTCAAAGAGAGCTGAATCAACTGTGGCTACTCCTTCTGCCTTCTCAGTCAAGTTAAAGGCACGAGAGAGTGATTCAACGGATGGTTTGAAGTCTTCTTCCTTGCTTGCTTCTACGAGAGCACTTGCTGCTTCCAACATATCTGCCACAACAAAGTTTGATCCTGCAAGAACGGCTTCCTTAATGTCTTTTGGAGTAGAACCCATCATCTTATCAACACGAGCCTTGATAAAGTTCATAACCTCTGTCTTATTTTCATAAGTCAAGCTGTCAAATGTTAAAGCATAAAGGCTATCAATCAGCTCGTCCATAGCAATGTGCCAACCAAAGGCATCCAATATACGAACTACACCTTGCGTCGCACGACGAAGGGCATAAGGGTCATTAGAACCTGATGGAATCAAACCTACTGAGAAGAAACTCAAAATCGTATCCAATTTATCTGCAATAGCAAGCACTGCACCAACCTTGCTCTCTGGAAGTTCTCCTTCAGCTGATGTAGGCATGTAGTGTTCACGAATAGCAGTTGCCACTGCTGGAGTTTCACCAGCAAGAAGGGCATATTTCTCACCCATAATTCCTTGGAGCTCGTCAAATTCACCAACCATACCTGTCAACAAGTCAAACTTGTAAATTGCTGCTGCACGGGCTAGGTCAACTGTTTCATCCGCTGACAAGCCTGCTTTTTCTGCCAAGAGAATAGCAATCTGACCCGTACGAATCATGTGTTCACGAAGGGAACCAATCTTCTCATGGAAGGTCACATTGTTTAATTTTTCAACAAGATCTGAAATGACCAATTTTTGATCTTCACGCCAGAAGAATTCACCATCTTCTAAGCGAGCGACCAAGACTTTTTCATTTCCTTTGATAACATTTTCCAAATGCTCTGCATTTCCATTACGAACAGAAATGAAGTTTGGCAATAGTTTACCGTCTTGATCACGGACAACAAAGTAACGTTGGTGTTCCTTCATTGAAGTCACCAAAACTTCTTCTGGAACTTCAAGATATTTAGCATCAAAACTTCCCATAAAGGCAGTTGGGTATTCAACCAAGTTCAAGACTTCATTCAGCAAATCAGCGTCAATCTCGATACCTACACCACGCTCAGCTTCGATTGTCTTGATTTGGTCAACAATCATTTGCTCACGTTCACGTGGATCTGCAATTACATACTGTGCACGAAGGTCTTCTTCATAGCTCAATGCTGACTGAATCTTAGTTTCTTGTCCCAAGAAACGATGGCCACGGCTCACACGCCCTCCCTTGATATCAAGGAAATCCAAATCAAACTCTTCTTCATCTAAAAGAACAGTTAAAGTGTGAACAGGGCGGATGTATTCAAAGGTGTTGTTAGCCCAGTGCATGCTGACAGGGAAAGTCAAGGACTTCAAGACATCTACAACACCAGGAACAATGGCTTCAACTGCTTGACCAATTTCTTCCTTGGTAACATAGACATATTCTTCACCCTTGATTTCACGGAATTCGATATCTTCAACAGTCAAGCCTTTCCCACGGACAAATCCTTGAGCTGCTTTGGTGAAGTTTCCATCACTATCCAATGCAATTTTCTTTGCTGGCCCCTTAAAATCTTCTGTCAAATCAGACTGTTTGTCTGCAAGACCAGTTAAACGAACAGCCAAACGACGTGGTGTTGAGAAGGTCTGAATAGCTTCAAAAGACAAGCGGTTTTCCTTGAGAAAGGCTGCCATTTTTTCGCCTAGTTGTTTTTCACTTGGTGTGACAACATAGGCTGGTAATTCTTCAAGACCGAGTTCTACTAATAAGTTTTTTGTCATGTTTTTTCTCCGAAAAATATCTTTTTATTTTCCAGTTTGCCTTATGTGATTGGTACGCAAGCAACCAACTTCGTTGTTTCATTGCTAAAATTGGAGCCAAAAGTCTCCAATTTTGCCTAGTATCCTTAGTTTCACTAAGGATACCTTCATCACTGCTGCAACTGGTTCAGGGCTCACACTGTTCGCCCATTTTCGTAATTTGTCACTTTCTTTATTCCGCGTCTTCTGCTAAGAGTTTAACTCGTGTTGCTTCATCTAAAAGTGGGTAACCTAGGCGTTTGCGTTCTGCGACAAAGGTTTTGGCTACGACACGGGCCAAGTTACGGATACGAGCGATATAGCCTGCGCGCTCTGTTACAGATACGGCACCACGCGCATCAAGCAGGTTAAAGGTATGTGAACATTTGAGAACATAGTCATAGGCAGGGTGAACTAAGCCTTCTTCTAATGCACGACCAGCTTCTTTTTCAAACTTATCAAAATTTTCAAGCAACATTTCTTGATCTGAAATTTCAAATGAATATTTTGAGTGTTCGTACTCAGGCTGGATAAAGATTTCTCCGTATTTTACACCATCGGCCCACTCAATATCATAGACAGAATCCACTTCCTGAATATAAGAAGCCAAGCGCTCCAAACCATAGGTAACTTCCGCAGTCACAGGGCCGGTTGCCAATCCACCGACTTGTTGGAAATAAGTGAACTGGGTGATTTCCATCCCATCAAGCCAAACTTCCCAACCGAGACCTGCAGATCCAGTCGATGGATTTTCCCAGTTATCCTCAACGAAACGAATATCGTGCTCCAAAGGATTGATTCCCAATTTTTCCAAAGACTCAAGGTAAAGTTCCTGGATGTTTGATGGAGATGGCTTCATTACCACCTGGAATTGGTGGTGTTGGTAGAGACGGTTAGGATTTTCCCCATAACGACCGTCAGCAGGACGACGTGATGGCTCTACATAAGCCGCATTCCATGGCTCAGGTCCGATAGCTCGAAGGAAAGTGTAAGGACTCATCGTTCCCGCACCTTTTTCATTATCATAAGCCTGCATGAGCATACAACCTTGGTCATTCCAAAATTGTTGCAAAGTCAAAATAATTTCTTGAAATGTTAATTTCTTAGACATTGAATACTCCTTAATAAAAAATGATTTCTTGCGACACGAGTCTGCCTCGTCGATTATACGAGGCAAGACGAGTTAGTACTGCGTCTAGCTCAGGCACTCTAGTGCTGAGCGTGGGGCAGTCCGACTGTAAGGAGGTTTCTGCCATTGACGCAGTGGAAAGTCAATTTTTTAGACATTATTTACTCCTTTTTATATAAATTACTTGCGACACGAGTCTGCCTCGTCAATCATACGAGGCAAGACGAGTTAGTACTGCGTCTAGCTCAAGCACTCTAGTGCTGAGCGTGGAGCAGTCCGACTGTAAGGAGGTTTCTGCCACTGACGCAGTAAAATGTTAATTTCTTAGACATTGTTTACTCCTTTAGTTTTTATATTTCTTTTTCAATTAATTTCTGCTGAACAAACCAATTTAACAAGGGAAGAGTTTTATCTGTATTTGCCCATAGATGATAAGAATCTAAGACCGTTTGTACACTACCTAAATTTTCTACCAACTTATCTACTGTCAAAAAGCTGCGCCAGTATTCATAAAAAATACTTGCATAGTTCTTATCATAAGTCGAAGAACCAAAATCATTCAGTGAATGCCAACCATACTTCTTCTGAAAAAGTTCTACGAGAGATTGATTACAAATTTTTTCCGCTTGAAATTCCTCTTCTGTCAAGAAATACTTGCGACTAATATATTCAACCATCCCCTCTTCGAACCAGATATAAGAGTCGTAACCATCAAAATCATCTAAAAAATGCTCCGACCAATGAGCTAGCTCATGTCCTACAATCTGTAAGAGGAAATTTTCAGATAAAGAATGATAGTGACTTTCTATTGCTTGAGTTTGCTGAGAACACTTGTAGTCCATCAACTGATACAAATATAACTCTTTCCAAACAGCTAAATCAGGCGTCATAACCATTCGTCTATTATTTGTATAGGCTGGAACAGCGCTTTCCCTAATAATCTGTGTAGCAGCATTAAAATCTGACCAAATAACGGCTTGCGGTAAATCACAGACTGCAAGTTCATTCTTTAAAAAAGATTGATAATCTTTCAACTTTTCAGTATTTCTTACTACAAAATCACGAAATGTAGCTAGTTGACTATCGTCTTTTACAAGATAAAGATTTTCCACGTCTCTCCTTTCTTTCACACAATAGACTGAATAAGCAAAAGAACCGCGTCCGACAATCCTAGGTTGATTTAACCTAGGGGCGTCAGAAACGCGGTTCCACCCTAATTTATTACTTCATTGTTTTTGAAAATACTACAGAAAGCGCCAGCACTTTATTTTGCCCTACTTGGCTCCCACTATCCCAAGCTCGCTTGAAGAACGCCATAAGACTTTCTTTCCTGCTGACTATTATATCAAAAATTAGAACAATGTACAATTCTTTTTATGATTTTCTAAAAATCCACATCATCAACTCGTGGAGCACCAGAATGAACAGCAATCGCTTTTAAGGTTTCACGCTCCTCATGGCTCAATTCAATTCCAAAGCAATCAAGATTAGCCTGAATACGAGAGGCTGTGACAGATTTTGGAAGTGGTAGAAATCCTTCTGCCAAGCTCCAGGCCAAGGCTATCTGAGCAACAAACTTTCCATGATTTGCTGCGATTTCTTGGACTTCCTTACTATCAAATAGTTCTCCCTGACCAAAAGGGCCCCAAGCTTCCAATAAAATTCCTTTTTCTCGACAGTAATCTACGACTTCCTCTTGATACACACCTGGCGCCAAGCGAACTTGATTGACCGCTGGAAGAATTTTTGCTGTTTCAAACAAGGCATCCAAATGATGGGGAAGAAAATTGCTAACGCCGATAGCACGGATCTTGCCTTCTTGATAGAGGTCTTCCATCGCTCTCCAGACCTCAGCATTTCGGATTTTCCATGCGTCATTTTCTCTAAGCGGTTTTGGATTTGGCCAATGAATCAAATACAGATCCAAATAATCCAAGCCCAACTTCGCTAAAGACTCTGCAAAAGCCTGACGAGCTTGCTCATAGGTTTGTTGGCTATTCCACAGCTTGGTAGTTACGAACAATTCCTCTCGTGGAACTCCGCTATCTTTGATTGCTTGACCAACACTTTCTTCATTCTGATAAATCGCCGCCGTATCAATATGACGATAACCAGCCTTCAAGGCTTCTAACACTGCACGATAGGCTTCTTCTCCATCCTTAGCCTTAAAAGTTCCAAATCCTAGAACTGGAATTTCTACTCCATTATTTAATTGATAGGTATTCATATGCTTCTCCTTCTATTTTATTTATCATTTATAGCATAATTTTTTTGCTAATTAGTACTATCTTTTGTAAAAAATAAGTCTATCACATATCTGACAGAACCTATTTTTTCTTGCTTATTCATCACGGCTATAATACAGTTCATGAGGTTTTAGGCGAGTATTGAGCATCTCTGGTATGGTCACAAAGGTATAACCCTGATTTTTCAAATACTCAATGACCCTTGGCAAGGCATTGACTGTCGGACTGTGAATATCATGCATCAGAACGATAGAGCCGTTAGCTACTTGATGCTGAATTTCTGTCAAAATAGATGCTTCATTTTTACTCTTCCAGTCCAGACTATCCACATCCCACATGATAAAGCTCAAATCGAGGCTATTGCGAATGTCGTCTGTAATGGCTCCATAAGGCGGACGCATGAGTTTTGAACTAGAACCCAGCGCCTTAGTTAGCGCATCCTCAGTATCAGTAATTTGTTTTTTAGCTTCATCAAGAGAGAGTTGCGAGAGAATCGGATGGCTCCAACTATGGTTTCCAACAACATGACCTTCAGATTTTATCCTTTTCACCAAGTCCTCATTCCCAGAAACATTTTTCCCAAGCACAAAGAAAGTGGCTTTAACACCATATTTAGCTAGAGTCTCTAATACCTGCGGAGTCGTTGCTGGATTTGGACCATCATCAAAGGTTAGAGCGACAACTTTTTGATGTTTCTTATCAAAATAAGACTGGTACAAGGCCGCATCTTTTTCGAGTAAGTACGAAGATTGGATAACATCAAAGAAAGTAGATACTGGTAAGGCTATCTCTTCTAAATTTTCAACCGCAGGACTCGGATAAAGGATAATCTGACTATCCTTATAATCAAAATTCCATGCAGATAAGTCTTGGTCGGAGAAACCTTTAACAATCTGATCACTCTGGTCTTGCTCCAATTTCTTATCCTGTAAGAAGGAAGTCAATTCTTTTATCAGCTGTTCCTTGGCCTTACTAGCATCTGAAAACAGTTGGTCAAGTGTAAAAGGTTGCCCATCTTCTGTTAAGTGAACCTTTCCTAGGCTGGTCTTTTCAGTCTCTTCAACCTTAAAATCAACTAAATCATAGATTTGTTTCGTCGCATTACGATTGACGACTCCCTTTAAACCTGACTCTTCTTGCTCTGTATAGTAGAAAACAAGATTGTCCTTACTTTCTAGCTTGTCCTTAATATCTTGATTTATCAGCTCCTTAACAGACGAAATCACTTGCTCCCCTTGGAGAGGATAATAGGTAATCACTTCGGTTTGTCCCTTACGAAAATGCTCCTTCTGATTTCCCTCACTCAATTGATCGTCTTTCTCTTTTTTGAGCGATTCAATCTTTTGCTCAAAGCTTTTTTGCTGATACATTTTAAAAACAATAAATCCGCCTAATAGGCAAATAGAAATTGCTAAAATACCAATCAAAGCCAATAATATATGTCTCTTTTTCCCGTGTCTGCCACGTCCCAGTCTACTTTTATTCATATTTATATCATAACAAATTTAAGCAATAATTTCAATGATACAGTTTGGCAATCCACAATTCCTCTAGCAAGCCAAAGCATCTCACATCAACTAGATCAGCCCTATCTATAGGAACCATCTAGTTTTCTATCTATGGAATTTCTAGTAGATTGAAGCTAGAATAGACACCGTCACTTCTAAAAACATTCTGAGAAATTGATTTATTTTTCCCAGTCGATTTATCCTCAAACATCCCTATACCTCTGATATTTTCTTGATAATACTATATACCCAGACACTTGTAGTTTTACCTTCAGCTAGTAATGTTGACTTTTCTTCTTCAGATAATTTTTTCCGTAAGTAGTCAATCTGCTGAGAAGTAATGTTCTCTTTCCCCATTGCCTTGACAGATTGTATCACCATTGCAGTTAAGGTTGACATATTTGAAATATCTCCATTATTTCTATGCTTAAATTCTATTCTTGCCTTACCAACATTAAAACTGGCATATCTTCCATCTGATATATAGATCCATTTTGCTGGTACCTGCGTAGATAGACCAAGTAAATTAAGGGCTGTGTTTCCCGATGGAGCAATGGTCCAATTATATTTTCTAGCAATAGCATCAGCAACTTCATCCACAGAGGCCATTGCATACTCTCCAATCAGTTCTATATATTTTGGTTTATAATAAATACCTTTCAAAATGCGAGTAACCTTTTTGTCTTTTACAAGACGATTTAATGTACTACGAACAGTTTCATATCCTACAATTTCAAAGAAATCATTTGCTATAAAAACTTGATTCGATTCAAAATTTTCTATCCTGTTTACTATTTCCTGCTTATCGTTCATCTATCGCACCTCCTTTGCACCGAATATGATGCTATTTTGGGTGCGAGAGTCATTTTATCAAGAGGGAACAGACCTCTTACAATTTCTTATGTAACATCTCTATCTATTTTATCCCATTTCTTATTTCAGTAATCGCTTGATTATAAAAATCAGGATAGTCAGCCGTATTTATTTCTTTTATATTGTAAAATGAAATAAGAATAGGACGATTCGATCAGGACAGTCAAATCGATTTCTAACAATGTTTTAGAAGTAGAGGCGCACTATTCTAGTTTCAATCTACTATAATAGAAATTACTTTGACTTTCCTGACTGATTTGTTTAGTTCTTATTTCATTCAGATATGCTATGCATTAACCAATAGCGGATACCTACGGAGAACTTGCCACTCAGATGTAGAACCTGCCCATCATACAAAAAAACAGACTTCATCCCACAAAGAGATAAAATCTGTTACTATTTTCTACACGATATTTCCTAATTTTTAATCCAGCAGTTGGTCTACTTGGCTGATGACTCGCTCGGTAAAGGGCTTGTTGCCAAAAAACTCCAACCACGGCTTGCGAACCTCGTCTTTGCTGGTTTCTCTGTATTTTTTAGGTCTTATTTATGATGCTCTTTCAATAGTTCTTCAAACTCAGCCACAGTCATGCCTAATTGCTCACTCGCAACCTCAGGTGTTAGAAGACCTTGACGAACTAGATTTGCTAAACTTACTTTTAATCCCTGTTCGATGCCTTCAGCTCGTCCACGTTCAATTCCCTGTTCAATGCCCTCAGCTCGCCCACGTTCAAGACCGCGCTCCAGTCCTTGTTCAATCCCTTCCGCCCTAGCAGTTTCTAAGGCATAGTCCTGTGCTAACATGGCTTGTTCTTCTCGCCTGCGTTGTTCACTAAACATCTTTCTGTCCTCCTCGGACCAGCTCTTGTAGTCCAGCAGTTGGTCTGCTTGACTGATGGCTCGCTCGGGATGCTGGGTAAAGGGTTTGTTCCCAAAAAACTCTAACCACGGCTTGCGAACCTTGTCTTTGCTGGTTTCTCTGTATTTTTTTAATTCCAAGAATGCCATCTTAACCAGATGGTTTTCTTGTCCGTTATTTGTAATTGTTAAAACCTCACCTGTCGTGTCCTCTCGCATACTAAAGCTATGGAAAGCCAAGTCATCTTGGAAATAATTGCTGTCCACGATTGCGATAGCGTATACTGGTGCGATATGCTTGTAACTCTGGTGGGTATCACCTTCTCTTTGGCGAATTTTTTCAAGATTTTGATTGACCTGACTGCATAGGTAAGCCCACAGGCGATTGATGAAAAAATTCTGATGATGTACCTGAATCTCAATGATAACTTGCGTTCCATTATCCAACTCCGCTAAGACGTCTATACTGGTATAGAAATCCTGCGCCGAGTAAGGCAGGGAAGGTAGTACATGAATATTACTTCCCTCCAAAATGGTCACATTTTTTGCTGGTAAATCCAACATATCGCGAATAAATTGACAAGTGATTTCTGGATTACTAAAAATCTTCTTAGCAACCAAGTCATTAGTTGGGCTGATGCCCGGATGTCTTAGAATCATCCTTCTCCTCCTTCTATTATAGCACATTTTTTAATCTAATTTGCTAGATTTGATGCTTCTATCTATTTATTCGTAAAAGAAAGCTTTTCTTCAGAAGAAAGCTAATCGCTTATTTGAAATTTTTCCCCTCTGTTGGATAGTCCCGTCTATCTATGTTATAATGAAAGAAGGATTTAAAATCAGAAAAGGAGTATTTATGCTTAAATTAGGTATCATTGGCACTGGCGATATCAGCCACCACTTCATAGAAGCAGCCCATGCTAGTGGGAAATACCAGCTGGTCGCAGTCTATTCTAGGAAACTTGAAACCGCAGCAACCTTTGCTTCTCGCTATCAGGATATCCAACTATTTGATCAATTAGAAGACTTCTTCAAGAGCTCCTTCGATGTAGTCTATATTGCCAGTCCAAACTCCTTGCATTTTGCTCAGGCAAAGGCTGCCTTGTCTGCAGGTAAACATGTCATTCTTGAAAAGCCAGCTGTCACTCAGCCACAAGACTGGCCGGATTTGGTTCAAACAGCTGAAAAAAATCACTGTTTTATCTTTGAAGCAGCTCGTAATTACCATGAAAAAGCTTTCACTATCATCAAAAACTTTTTAGCAGACAAACAAATTTTGGGGGCAGATTTCAACTATGCCAAATATTCTTCCAAAATGCCTAACTTGTTGGCTGGGCATACGCCCAATGTCTTTTCAGAGCGTTTTGCTGGTGGAGCACTTATGGATTTGGGGATTTATCCTCTCTACGCTGCCGTTCGTCTCTTTGGAAAGGCTGAGGACGCAACCTACATGGCTCAACAGCTTGACAATAGCATGGACCTAAATGGAGACGGTATCCTCTTCTACCCTGACTTTCAAGTTCATATCAAGGCTGGGAAAAACATCACTTCCAATCTTCCTTGCGAAATTTACACAACAAATGGAACCTTGACCCTCAACACGATTGAGCATATTCGCTCAGCTATTTTTACCGACCACCAAGGCAATCAAGTCCAGCTCCCTATTCAACAGGCTCCTCATACGATGACTGAGGAAGTCACTGCATTTGCACACATGATTCAGCAACCAGACCAGACACTTTACCAGACTTGGCTGGATGATGCAGGCTCTGTTCATGAGCTACTATATACCATGCGCCAGACTGCTGGCATTAGATTTGAGGCAGAAAAATGAAAAGCAAACTACCTACTGAATGGCAAGAACTAAGTGACCAACTCGGTTTCCAAGAATTTACCCCCATTCAAACTCAACTATTTGAGCCCATTCTTGCAGGAGAAAATCTTCTAGGAGTAAGTCCAACAGGAACCGGTAAGACCCTAGCTTACCTCCTACCAAGTCTTCTCAGACTACAAAAGAAAAAAGCGCAGCAACTCTTGATTCTAGCACCAAATACAGAGCTTGCTGGACAGATTTTTGATGTATGTAAAACGTGGGCTGAGACTATCGGCTTGACTCCCCAACTCTTCTTATCAGGTTCGAGCCAGAAACGCCAGATTGAACGCCTAAAAAAAGGACCAGAAATTCTGATTGGAACTCCTGGACGTATCTTTGAACTCATTAAATTGAAAAAAATCAAGATGATGAATGTGGAAACCATCATCCTGGATGAATTCGACCAATTGCTAGATGATTCTCAGATTCACTTTGTTGAGAAAATCACTCACTACGCACCGCGTGACCACCAACTGGTCTACATGAGTGCCACGACTAAGTTTGACCAAGAAAAGATTGCGCCAAACACACGTACCATTGATCTCTCTGACCAAAAACTGGATAACATCCAACATTTCTATATGCAGGTAGACCAACGTCACCGAGTGGATATGCTACGAAAACTAGCTCATGTGGAGGATTTCCGCGGTCTGGTCTTCTTTAACAGCCTATCAGACCTTGGAAGTGCAGAGGAAAAATTACAGTATCGGGATATCTTGGCTGTTTCTCTCGCTAGTGATGTTAATGTCAAATTTAGAAAAGTCATCTTAGAAAAGTTTAAAGACAAGCAACTAACCCTGCTTCTAGCAACAGACCTTCTGGCACGTGGAATTGATATCGATAGCCTAGAATGTGTCGTAAACTTTGATATTCCTAGAGATATTGAAACCTACACTCACCGTGCTGGCCGTACTGGCCGTATGGGCAAGGAAGGTTATGTTATCACTCTCGTCACTCATCCAGAAGAACTTAAAAAACTTAAGAAATTTGCGAGCGTACGTGAAATTGTCTTGAAAAATCAAGAACTCTATATTAAATAAAGCCCCATCGCTCTATACACATCCAGTGTATGGAGCTTTTTATAAGCAATTCAATTTTATACTCTTCGAAAATCTCTTCAAACCGCGTCAGCTTCGCCTTGTCGTATGTATATGATACTGACTTCATCAGTCTTATCTGCAACCTCAAAACAGTGTTTTGAGCTGACTTCGTCAGTCTTATCTGCAACCTCAAGACAGTGTTTTGAGCTGACTTCGTCAGTTCTATCTGCAACCTCAAGACAGTGTTTTAAGCTGACTTCGTCAGTCTTATCTATAACCTCAAGACAGTGTTTTGAGCTGACTTCGTCAGTTCTATCTACAACCTCAAAACAGTGTTTTGAGCTGACTTCGTCAGTCTTATCTGCAACCTCAATACCATGTTTTGAGCTGACTTCGTCAGTCTTATCTACAACCTCAAAAACATATTTTGAGCTGACTTCGTCAGTTCTATCTGCAACCTCAAGACAGTGTTTTGAGCTGACTTCGTCAGTTCTATCTGCAACCTCAAGACAGTGTTTTGAGCTAACTTCGTCAGTCTTATCTACAACCTCAAGACAGTGTTTTGAGCAGCCTGCAGCTAGCTTCCTAGTTTGCTCTTTGATTTTCATTGAGTATTAGTTCAATATCTGAAAAAAAGAACCTTGCAAAGCAAGATTCTTTTAGTGTCTGACTTAAATAATTGTTCTTCTGGGAACTAAATCGAATTAAGCTTCGATTTCTGTAACCATACCTGAACCAACAGTACGTCCACCCTCACGGATAGAGAATGTAGTACCTTGTTCTACGGCGATTGGGTGGATCAACTCAACGTCGATTGTCACGTTATCACCAGGCATTACCATTTCAGTACCTGCTGGAAGTTCGATTGAACCTGTAACGTCAGTAGTACGGAAGTAGAATTGTGGACGGTAGTTGTTGAAGAATGGAGTGTGACGTCCACCCTCTTCTTTAGTAAGGATGTAGACTTCACCTTTGAATTTAGTGTGTGGGTTGATTGAACCTGGTTTAGCGATAACTTGTCCACGTTCGATTTCATCACGTTGAACACCACGAAGAAGGACACCTACGTTATCTCCGGCAAGACCTTCGTCAAGTTGTTTACGGAACATTTCAACACCAGTAACAACTGCTTTTTGAGTTTCTTCTTTGATACCAACGATTTCGATTTCGTCGTTGACTTTAACGATACCACGGTCGATACGTCCTGAAGCAACTGTACCACGTCCAGTGATTGAGAATACGTCTTCGACTGGAAGAAGCAATGGTTTGTCAGTGTCACGTTCTGGTTCTGGGATGTACTCATCAACTGTGTTCATCAATTCCATAACGATGTCTTCGTATTTAGAGTCACCTTCAAGAGCTTTAAGAGCTGAACCTTGGATAACTGGAAGATCGTCACCTGGGAAGTCGTATTCTGACAATAGGTCACGGATTTCCATTTCAACCAATTCAAGCAATTCTTCGTCGTCTACCAAGTCAACTTTGTTCATGAAGACGATAAGGTGTTTAACACCAACCTGACGTGAAAGAAGGATGTGCTCACGAGTTTGTGGCATTGGTCCGTCAGTTGAAGCTACTACAAGGATAGCACCGTCCATTTGAGCGGCACCAGTGATCATGTTTTTAACGTAGTCCGCGTGTCCTGGAGCGTCGATGTGAGCGTAGTGACGTTTTTCAGTTTCGTACTCAACGTGCGCAGTGTTGATTGTGATACCGCGTTCGCGTTCTTCTGGAGCAGCATCGATAGACGCATAGTCTTTAGGTTGGTTAACTGATGAAGGCAAGCGACGTGCCAAAACAGTTGTGATAGCTGCAGTTAGGGTAGTTTTCCCGTGGTCAACGTGTCCGATAGTACCAATGTTAACGTGTGGTTTACTACGATCGTATTTTTCTTTTGCCATTTGAGTAAAAGCCTCCAATAAAATATATTTTATAGATAGACAGTAGGCAATACAGTCTAACTTTCCTTACTATTTTATCAAATTTCAGCTAAATTGCAAGTGTTTTACAACGTTTTTGTGAATTATTCTTGGTAAAAATTTAACTGAAAGTTCTATAATGAAG